>WAQG01000066.1 GCA_015520395.1 Candidatus Geoarchaeota archaeon | reverse complement strand
GCGGTATGAGGGTGGTTTTGAGGGTTGGGAGGAGAGGTGTCGTGGTTCTGCCTAGGGAGTTGAGGGAGGTTTTGGATGTTGTTGAGGGGGGTGAGGTTGTGGCTGAGGTTTCTGGGGATAGGGTTGTTTTGAGGGCTTTGAAGCCTAAGGTGGTTGACGTTAATCCGAAGATCGTTGAGAAGCTTCTTCACGAAGAATCCCGTCGTGAGAAAGGTAAATATATGAGGGTATTATTTTCTAAAGAAATTGATGATGGGCACTAGTATGTCTCATTCTTCTTTAAGCAAGTTACTACAGCTTGCGATAATAATAGCGGAATTTTGTTGGGGTGAGTAGAGTGGGTGGTGGGCATTTGTTGCCTCTCAAGTATCTTCCGTTGGCTTGGGCGGCTGTCTTGGTAACCTCTCTTATCACTAGGCTACTTGTGTTTATGGGTGTTGACCTATCTTCGCTGGCCGGGTTGCTGGGTCTAGGCTCTTCATGGATTTTATCGTTGGTGCTCTATGGAACCAGCCAGTTTGTCGTTGTGCTCCTGTTAATTTACCTGCTCAGGGGAGGGGGCGTCTCCTTACGTGATATTGGTTTTGGGGGCGCGTTCAGGAGGTATTACATTTTCTCCTTGGGGCTTGTCCTGGTTTCGCCATTGATATGGAGCTTCTGCGACTTTATGGTAGGCCTGCTTGGGTTATCCATGTGGTGGTCTGGTAGGACGGTAATCTCCATTAGGTCTGTTAAGCGACTTTACAGCTTTCCTCATATACCCAGTAGTCCTTTGCGCCATTCTGGAGGAGGTGCTCTACCGGGGAATGGATGTGAAGGCGTCGTTTATCGTTGACTCTCTGATATTTGCAAGCATACACTATGCCTTTGGGCCCGGGGTCATGCTCTTCATATTCCTCTGGGCCTTCATCCCCTGCTGGCTTTACCTTAAGTCAAGAAGCATCTATCCCCTAATACTATTTCACTCAACGAATAACCTGTTAGCCTACATCATATTACCTCATAGCACTCCATTCAGCAACATAAATAACCGCCGAATAGTTCAGGGATTTACCTGGCCTTCCCTAAAGTAAAGCCCTAGTGAACCCTTTGAGAGGCATAAATACCTTACTTACGAGTGTTTCAAAATGGGATATGTGGGTAATATGGGTTGAGTATTGTTGCAATTAATGATATACCGTCTATGCCGGAAGTAGGCCTTGGCGAGTGGAAGGGGCTTTGGGGGGTCTTGGGTGTTTCTCCTACATTAGGCAGCCTGCGACTTGGTATAGTACTTGGTGATTGATGAGTGTCCAAGCTATCATTGGCCCGATGGAGTTTCTAGTATACTTATACACAAGTCCCAGTATTAGGAATTCGACTGCCACCTTTACAGCGTTCAACAGCCCTCCTCTAGGTGATAGTATTAGGTGTGAGAGCCCGAATATGGCCACGGTTATTAATAGGCCTGGTGAAAGAACCCGTTTCCCGCCCCATTTGAGGGCTTCATCGGTATTAACTATGAGCCATATGACAAAGAAAACCTCTAAAGGCCCATATGCTAGAAGGGCTAGCAGGGCGTAGAACAGGTTTAGTGGGAATGTCAAACCGAAATGCACATATTTTATGCCACCGCCCTGAACTATTCTCAGAGATAGGAGGGCTGCTGCGGGTGTGACAGCTAGTATCAGGCTAAGCAGGGCGTTATCTTTTCTTAGGCCGTAGGTGCTAAAGTTGTCTTTACAGATCAAGGATATGGCCAGCTGTAAGCCGCCGATGGCGACGAGCTCGATGTAAGATGCCAGGTATGGCTTCTCATACAAAAAGTTGAATAGCGACTCGATGTTCGTCGTCCACACCCCCTCAACGATATATGATATGATCACTGAGGTGGCAAACATGCCTATGTACATCCAAGCCCATGAGACGAGGACCAGCAGGCCCCTCCTCCTACATCTGGAGACAACTAGTCTCATAAATAACACCCTTTAAAGCCTAAGTGAAACTTTCCCCATCTGGCAACATCGCCATCACGATGCCAGTGTCTAGATACACAAGCCTTAAGGTCTGCCGCATCGAGCAGCTTTGAGAAGCGCTTCTTGTAGCGAACATGAACCGCCCTTGACACAGGCCGATACCCCCAGGACATATGTTCTTGAGACATCGATAACCCTTGTCTTCAGTTTCAAGCATGTTTAGACATTATAGAAGTGTGGGAATATTGGATTGTGGCTGGCCCACCGGAATTTGAACCTGGATGGATCTCGGCTCTAGAAGCTGGCACTTATAGGGAAATGTCCCAAGAACTGATTGTAGTGAGAGACTTAGCTCTAATTGAAGCGTTCATTGATGATGGTTGGGCAGAGGCAATAGTGTTGGAAGCTGGTGTAGAGCTATCACTTGTCGAATTAGCATATAATTTCCTTGTAGTATTGCTCTAGGTTCCCCTTCCATGTGGGGTCTTGATATTCGGGGAGCTTAACCCTGGTGTGGTAGGGTTTAGCTATTATCTCCAGCAGCTCGTACTCCTTTAGGAAGTAGTAGGAGTATGTTGTCTTAGCCACTATTGCTGCATCTAAGCCCTTAAACGTTCCGCCTAGAGAAACCACGATGTCCCCCCTATTAACGGCTCCAGCGTCGGTAGCCATTAGCGATGCCTCTATAGCTATCTTTACTCCTTGGCTAAATATGCCCAAAACCCTATCTATAATCATTTCTGGCAGAGGTTGATCCCATCCAATACTCCTGGAGGGAGGCGCTAAGGGTCTTGTACCCTGAATAATTATTGCACCTAGCGATTCAAGGCATTTACGGGCCTTAGCATTGCGTGGGTGTCTGAGTCCTATGGGGATTTTTCCTCTTGGACCCCAGGTCTCGTCGGGAGGATGGGTTACTACTACGAGCTTTAACCCGGCATTCAAGCCTCTAAGGAGCCTGGCCGCCTTCAGGGCACTTCTGCCGGTCTCACTCGCAACTATTAGCGCAGACGCCTTTACTTCAAGGGCCCTTCTAACAGCCACGCCTATAACATGATCAGTATTTACCTCCCCCTTAAACCTGTAATAATACGCCTGACGTGTGATGACGCCATCATCCTTCATTTTGCCCACCCCACAGCCCCATCAATAAAGGAACTCTGAATCAAATATAATGGTCAATGATTCGGTGAATACAGTTGGCCCCGGAACAAACCCGGAGCCCCCACCCCGAAGACCTGAAATTTACAAATCATCGTCTATAATAATAAACTCTTAAGTCGTGTAAGTCTGTCAAGGAATATGTCTTCCTAATAGGGCATGGAGGTATCTGAGAATGGTGATGTTGCCAGAGTCAAGTGGCTTGAGGTTGTACCGGGTAGGCGTGGTGGCAGGCCTACTGTTAAGGGTACAAGGGTATCTGTTGATGATGT
>WAQG01000065.1 GCA_015520395.1 Candidatus Geoarchaeota archaeon | reverse complement strand
CCTAAGGGCCTGCCACCTGTCCCAGGCCATGTTTGCGTCGACCATTATCCACACATCCCTGCCAACCTTCTCCCTAACCCTCCGCACAAGCTCCAGATCCCTTTCGACCCCAAACCCAACCCTAAGCTTAAGGGCCCTATATCCCTTTGAAACCAAACGCTTAGCATGGCCGACAGGGTCATCCATGCTGATCCCCGTGGCATATAGCGGTATTTCCTCTCTGTAAAGCCCTCCTAAAAGGTCGTAGATGGGCTCCCCGAGCACCTTGCCCTTAATATCCCAGAGCGCTATGTCGACGGCCGAGATCGCCTGCATCACAGCGCCCTTACCCCACATAAGCCCCCATCTGTAAAGCCCCGTGTACATCTTCCACCAGACCTTCTCTATCTTCAAAGGGTCTTCCCCGAGAATTAGGGGCTTTACACCCCTCTCAAAAGTGTAGTATTTCTCGTAGATGCTCCAGGGAGGAAAGTTGGCAAAGGCCTCACCATACCCCACAACGCCATTGTCCGTCTCAACCCTCACCAGGGCGAAGGGCCTCCGCCTTATCTCCCCCACTGAAAGAACCAGGGGCTTCTCAAGCTCCGCCTCAAGAGGTATGTACTCAACATCGACTATCCTCATTTCCAGACCTACCTCACTCAAGGATCTCGTAGGGGCTTGGGGTCGGCCACTCAGGAAGAAGCCCCACAAACATTATTCCTCCAACGGCTATGTAGCGTAGGGTTTTCTCTGGGTGTGTGTTGAAGATCCTGTGTTTAAGGTTCTCCTTTATGTACACGGCATCCCCAGCTCTGACAGGGTACCTCTCCCCCTCCACCTCAACCTCCCCCTCACCCTCAAGGATATAGTAGACCTCCTCACAGTTGTGCCTGTGGAGAGGCGTGTGGCGTCCTGGATCAACCTCGACCAGGCCAAGCACCAGCGTCCTGTTCTCAAAGCCGGTCTCAGGGTATATTATCTTCCAGTCCCGGACACCCCTCCTGGACTCCATGGGGGCGCCCGGCCTATACTCCTCCTTACGTATTACAACCCTTCCCATGGCAACCACACGTCAAACTAGCCTTGACATAGATATATGGATGAGCCCTCTACAAATTTGCGGGTACCTAGCCACAAATATATGGAAAGGTTTATCCCCGAACTTCGACACTTAAATAACGGTGAGCAGTTATTGTTTAGAATTTCAATCCGAGATATTTTTAGGAGATGTGAGGAGTTAAGGAGGAAGGGCTTTAAGACCATCGATGCCCATATTGGAGCCCCCTCCCACGAGCCGCCGATCCCCGTGAAAAAGGCCCTCGAAATGATTGGGGACGATACTGGAAGGTTCTACAGGCCCTTCGTGGGCATCCGGGAGCTGAGGGAGGAGATAGCCCGCTATATGAGGAGGTTCATCGGCTTCGACGCCTCCCCGGACAGGGTTATAGTAACTGGGAGCGGGGCCCATGCACTCTTCGTAACATCACTCATGTTTATGGGGAGCAAGGGCCTCGCACCGGCCCCCGGATTCTCCCATTACTATGATCAGGCCGAGCTACTCGGCATAAGGCTAAAGTACTATGATCCGACGAGCGAAGACATAGTTGGGGAGATCCTGGGCAAGCTGGATGGGGAGGTCAGGTTCGTAATAATAAACTATCCCCACAACCCAACGGGCTACTACCCCGAGCCAGACCAGCTACTCACCCTCTACGAGGAACTCAGGCATAGGGGGGTGATCCTCATCAACGACATAGTCTACCATCAAATATACTACGAGGAGAAGCCAGCCTTTCCAGGAGACATACTCATAGACTCCTTTTCCAAAAACCTGGCCCTTCCAGGCCTAAGGCTGGGCTATATTTACTGGGGCATTGATGGGCTTGAAAGGGCTGGAAAGATGGTCTACTGGTCAACGGCGGGCGCCAGCGACGCCGCCCAAAAAATCATACTGGTCATGCTAAGACACCTCACAGACGACTACTTCGACTACGTCAGAAACTATTACAGGCCAAAACAGCAACTCCTCGTAAAGCTGCTCCGTGAGGCCGGGTTCCAGTTCCCAAGGCCGAAGGGAGCACTATACGTCTTAGCGAGACATGCCGGGGTGAAGGACGCAGTAGAGCTGGCATGGAGGCTTCTCAGGGAGGACAGGAAAAGGCATGTCGGCATAGTGCCCGGCTGCGTTTTCAAAGGCCCAAAGAACTCCTTCAGAATAAGCTACGGATTCCTGAGCCTCAGAGACATAGAGGAAATGGTTGAAGAGCTGGAAGAGGAGCTCACAAAACACGTGGAGACAAGCCTCCATCCATAATCATGTTTCCAGAAACATTTATCTAACCCCACAACAACAATGATAATTGAACAACAGATCTAGCGAAGTGCCTAGAGATACCGAAATTTATCTTAATGTTTAACATGAATTTGACAGGTTATTATTTTTTGCTGTTGAATAATAGGCAATTGACTAACTCTAATATGTTTATCAGCTTTCAACATTGCCAGCGCATTTGGTTTAAGGGGCATGAGTATAAACGAGGCATTTAGGCCATTATTCTATGAAAGGTGTTCACGCTAGAAAAAGTTTATATTTGAATTGTTATGATAGTATAGCTGAGGTTGGTGAGAAAAATGTCTCGAAGAAGACCGGCAAAGGAGCCTGAGCGTTTTGAGCTGAAAGTTGCCGAAGTCTACCAGTCTTTGAAGAATCTTAACAAGAGTAAGCTACGCATCTTCTATAGCATAGGTAAGTATGGTGTGGACAAGGTGCCCTTCATTGTTACAAACATTTTGAAGGACATTCCAAAGTCAACTGTCTATAACTACTATGGCCGGTACATCCGAAAGGGCAGAATAAAGGTTCTCGGCCTGCCAAACGTGTTTAAGCTCGGCCTCAAGATAGTCCACGTGTTCTTCAGCAAGGCTCCAAAGATCCTCCCAGCCGAGGACTTCGTCGTCTTTAAGACCAAGCTCTACAGCTCTGAAGCTGAGCTCTACACCCGCTACGTCGTCCCCTATGGGAGGGAGGCCCTCCTAGAGGAGGTCATAGACATAGCCAAGGAGTACAATATTGTTGATAGGTACGAGTTTGAGCTCTCCACCCTCGGCTACGAGGTTGCAAGAGGTCACACATGGTTTGACTTTAAGACCAGGAAGTGGAAGCTCGACTGGGCCGGCTTCGTTGAGGATGTTGTTAAGGCCCCAGCCGAGATGCCGGAGGTCCTGAAGCACTACACCTATCCGAAGGTCAAGCTTGACCCAATAGATCTGGAGATAGTGAAGAACAAGGAGAGGAAAGCAACAGTAACTATGGTTGAGGTTGCCAGGAAGCTCAAGAAGACGCCACAGGCCCTCAGGTACCATTACGTCAGGCACGTTGAGAAGAACGAGCTGATCTACGGCAACAAGATGTTCTACCTACACTACCCGATGAGGGATAAGCTGGGCAGGAGGTCGGAGTTCGGCCTCTTCAAGATAAGCTTCACCTCTGAGGGCAACCTGGCAAAGTTCGTCAATGCCCTGGACATGAAGCCCTTCGCCCACACCGTCTGGAGGCTTGAGGATGGGAGAACGGCCCTTGTGGATGTCAATGTGCCATGTGGAGACATGGCCAAGTTCGTGGACGCCCTGAGGCACCTCGAGGCAAACAGGGTGCTCAGGAAGTTCACCTACTATCCAATCGACATCGACACCGCCATCCTGAGGGAGCTACCCTACGGGCTCTACAGCTTCAGGAACATGGACTGGACCTTCGACTACCAGAAGTACCTGGAGACAATCGAGAAAGCCAGCAAATAGACGCAAAAATAACTTTATATTTCAACCCCAAATATTTAGGAACGGAGCCCGGTGGGGTAGCGGTCAATCCTGCGGGGCTCTGGACCCCGCGACGCCGGTTCGAATCCGGCCCGGGCTACCACACCCCATCACTAAAAAGCGTAAAGAACCAGGAACACGCATCCTGAGACTACCTGGCCCACTCAATTTCAGCATTGCCTAAGATTAACTGTTCTGACATCCCTCTACCCACACGGGCAAAGAACTAATAATGATTAAGAGAGTTTCTGCTTGGAGTCCGAGTTGAAAATCATTATAACCGGGATCGATGGGTCGGGTAAGACGACCATTGCAAGACTATTAGCAGCTAGGGTTGGGTCGAATGCGAGGGTCGTCTGGACGAAAAGCCTCCACACATTTGCCTACCTAATATACCGTCTTTTCAGGTGGATTAAAGGGCCAGAACACGTAGTAAATCCGAGCAACCTTATAGTAGAGCACCTCACAACCCGCTGGATGGCGAGGATGGGGAGGCTCTGGGGATGGATAGAGCTAGCCAGCCTGACACCCTGGTTAACGATATCCAAGATATATGAGGCCCTTGGCTACACGGTAATCCATGACCGCTGCCTCCCCGACTTTCTGGCAACAGTCTCGATAAGACTCCGGGATACCCTATGGCCCTGGAAAAGCCTGCCCGGAAGAATAGCACTAAAATTAGCAGGAAAGCAGCTAATAATCTTTCTAGATCTAGATCCAAAAACAGCCATCAAAAGACGAAGGGACGTGGAGTACACTATGGAAGAGTTATCCCAGCTAACAGCCCTATACAGGACGATAGCAAAACACCTTGGGGCAAAAACAATAAACACAAAAAGATCCGACCTCCAGGAGTCCCTAGCAAAGATACAGAGAATAGTAAATTCATTAATCTCCAATAAATGTCTCTGAGAGCTCCGTATTAAATGCTGTTTAATCAGGGCTACAAACTTATATTTGGTTAGCCTTCTTGGTATGGTGGGTGCGTGGAATGGGCAGGGATCAGGTAATAGGGGGATTAATTGCCGTAATCTCGGTGATCGTCATAGTTGTGTATGGTTACCTAGTCTTCCTCCCACCCGACATCTCGATCTTCGGGATGCCTGTAGACATATTTATTCTCAAGCTGACGGGCTTCGTGGCCGTCCTAGGGGTCTTCGGGATACTGAGCTGGATAGGCTACACACTAGCCACCACCCCACCACCAAAGCCCATCGAGGAAATAGAGAAGGAGCTTGAAGAGGAGCTCAAAAAACTGGAGAAGGAGGTAGCGGAGGAGGAAGGAGAGGGCAAAGCTACCCCCTCAAAAGAGTGAGGCGCCCATTTTTTAGGATGTAGTCGCGGTTTGTCGGGAGCTTTTCGTAGATGTCGGTCGTGGTCATGATAACCGTTATTTTCTGCTCCCTATTGATCCTTGCAAGATAACTTATCACGATCTCCGAGTTCTCGTCATCAAGACTGGAGGTCGGCTCATCGGCAAGGATTATCTTAGGG
>WAQG01000064.1 GCA_015520395.1 Candidatus Geoarchaeota archaeon | reverse complement strand
GACAGCCCTACATATATTAGTGAAGGTCTTATTATCAATTATAATTTAGGCTTCAACGCTTAGTTCTAATATTTTTAACTATTGTTTCTCCAATAGCTCTCAACAATTTTTCCTTAGTATACCCCCTTCTCCTCACCTCCCCAGCATCGACAAGCACCCTTCCCTTCACCCACCACTCCCTGGGATAGGCCTTATCCATCTCAACAAGGTAGCTTATTCCAAGTATGTCCAGGGCCTTAACTATCTCCTTGATGCTAGGGCTTCTTACGGCAAACCTCCGGGGAACCCTCCGGCCCTCGCTTCTGGTTTTAAGGGAGTCAAGGTAGGCGGGCCAGATGACGAGAAATCTCCTCTTCCTCATCGCCTCTCAGCTGGCTTGACTAATACAGCGTTGACAACGCCATTCTGACCCGGCCTTGAGGTAACCTTGGCGAGCCCCAGGCTTGTTCTGATGATAGCCCCCTTCGTTATAACGCCTCTACGGTTATAGTCTACCGAGGCTGGGTTCTTCTCAACTGAAATTATCGGAACCTTAACAGTCTTTCCGGTTCTGGGGTCAGAGACATTCGCCTCAACTGCGACCCTGAGCCTAAGTTTAATTCCCCCGCCCTTCGTCCTGACCCTCTTCAAGACCCTCTCCTTACCCAATATCGTCTCCGTAGGAGGACGGCCCATCTCGTACTTCCGCTTCTTACGGCTAGACTCCTTCCGGCCGCCCGAAGGCTTCACTAGATCATTGCCGTGCCAGACTCCCATGGCCCACACGTATCACGGTAACCGAAGATAAAAACATTAGGCCAACAGCCCTTCATCACTATGGCAGGAGATGGCCAACCGGGTTAAAACTTGGAGGCTTATTTAAGGCGATTTATCTCAGCGTGATTCAAGGTATTCTGGGATACTCTGAAAGTTTAAGATGTCCTGTCCCTGTTACTGCAACATCCTCCTCTATCCTGGCGCCCCCAAGCCCTGGTATGTATATCCCTGGCTCGATGGTGAACACGTTGCCTTCTTTTAACTCCTCCTTTGAGCCGGGCCTTAAGAGGGGTTTTTCGTGGATTTCCAGGCCTATCCCATGCCCTAGCCCATGGGTAAAGTAGTCGCCACACCCATACTCCCTTATCACATCCCTTGCTGCCTTATCCACCTCAGAGGCGGGAACGCCGGGCCTTACCATTCTTAGGGCAGCTTCTATGGCCTCATCAAGGATGCCAAGTATCTCCCTAAACTTCTCATTGCTGCCAGCTATAAACGTCCTTGTTAGGTCCGAGTGGTATCCCTCCACCCTGGCTCCCAGATCGACGATGACGGGCTCCCCCTCCCCAATCTTCCTGTTTGTGGCGGCTCCATGGGAATATGCGGCTCTCGGGCCAGATGCGACCAGTATTTCGAAGGAGACCCACTCGGCTCCCCGCGCCATCATCCTGTAAATAGCCCTCCGGGCCACAAGCCTCTCCCTCGACCCAGGCCTCACGTTTCTTCTAGCCGCCTCAAGGCCCTCCTCCGCTATCCTGACAGCCCTCCTTATAATCCTGATTTCCTCCGGCGATTTAACGGCCCTCAACGAAGCCAGGGCTTCGGACACGTCCTCAACCGCTATCTCATTCCCAGCGCTCAGGTGTTTGTAGGCGTTGTGGGGGATTCCGGAGAGCTCGATCCCCACCCTGGAGACACCCCTCTTCTCCAGCCTCTCGGCGAGGGCCTTAAGCCAACTTACGCCACGGGGAACCTCAACAATAACTCCTAGGGCAGCCTCCTCCCTCGCCTGGTTTACCTCGAGCCTTGGGGCAAGTATCTCAAGCTCCCCATTGTTAAAGGCTGTGAAGTACAGAGTTCTCGGGGGGCAGCCTACCGTGCGGCACCCCGTGAAATACTGCACAGTTGGGGGTCTTACACCTACTATGGCGTCAAGCTCCATCCCCTCCATGAGGTCGAGCAGCTTTCCCATCCTTCTCCTATAAATCCTCCTCAAACCAACACACCTCGGGCTGACAATTTAAGTCTGACATTACGTGATTATTCGGGTTTAAAAGCAATTTGGATTATATTTCTATTGGGATGTCAGTCAGGTCTGTTAGGGTGCAGGCTGGCAAGATATATGTGGAGACCAAGTACGACCCAAACACCATTAAGCTGATGAAGGAGCTTGGGGGAAGGTGGGATCCGGAGGCTAGGGCTTGGGTTTTCCCCGAGGAGGCCGCGAGGAGGCTTAGCGAGAAGCTTGGAATAAAGGTTCCAGAGAGGGGTCAAGTCGTTTATCTTCGAAGGCGTGGTAAGAGATCCGTGGTTGCCTGGCTCCCAAGTGGAGAGGTGCTTGTCGTCAGCCTTACGGAGCTGTGCCGCCTCCTAACCGGGCAGAGGGAGTATGCGAGGGCCCGCCTCCTGCCTCCTAGGGAGGAGTAACCCGACATAGATCCGCGAGGGCTATCGAGTGCTTTAGTATTTCTAGTGCTATCCCCCTCATGACGGGATCCCTGGTTGAATGAAGAACGGCATCGACGCAATACTTTATCCGGTTGATCGCCTCATGCAGCTTTTCCCCCAGCCCCATCCTGCAGTACACCGGTATTCTCGTATAGTGAACCAGGGCCTCGATTATTGCAGGAACCGCCCGGTTAAACGCCCTTGGCATTCTCCTGAAAACCACGGTTTTCAAGGGCTTTAATAGGAAGGTGGCCGGGTCGCCCTCAACCACCTCAACGACCTCGGCCTCCACCGCAGCATCGCAGCCCTCGACAATGGGCATAGTGAAGCCGCTTGGGGTTCTGACTGGAATGGGCAGGTTCATGACCGATCTGTAGAAGATATCTGGACTCCATGCCAGGCTGAGGGTGCATCTCCCAGACCTTTTAAGCAGGGCATAGCTTAGGGACTCCCTGAAAAGCCTTAGGACTAAAAGCTCCCCAACTAGCCTAACCCCGACGGGAGCCGCATTGTATCTGCCCTGACCTATCTCCGTGATCATTATCACTTCTGAGTATGTTTGGCTTGATAAACCGAGCCTCTCAAGGAGCCTCATAACCAACACCTATATACCATCGTTACATTTAAATCGACAATGATGATCGACTGGTTCTCCTTCTACGAGTGGGTGAGGAGCCTCTTCGGCTTTAGCCTTGAGAGGGACATTAAGGCCGCCCATCTTCTGGCATCAAAACTAACCCCACGCACGGTGGATGTTGCTGAGGGGAGGTTGAGGGAGCTTGTAAATGGAGCCGACGTCGCAGTAGTTGGGGCGGGACCAAACCTTGATTCAGAGATCGAGGATGAGAGATTGAGAGAGCTTGTCATCGTTGCGGCGGACGGCGCAACGACGGCCCTGCTTAGGAGGGGGCTTGTCCCCCATGTCATAGTTACGGATCTGGACGGCCGCATAGAGGATCAGATACGGGCCAACAATCAATATGGATCGATCCTGTTGATCCATGCGCATGGAGATAACATCGATACCCTGGAGGCGAGCCTCACCCTCTTTAAGGGGTCCCTGATAGGAACCTGTCAGGTCGCCCCTCCCCCGCCCCTCAGGGTTTATGGGGGCTTTACGGATGGGGACAGGGCGCTCTTCACAGCCTTGAGGTTCTCCCCAAGATCGGTGAGGCTGGTTGGGTGGAGCTTCGACGGAACTGTGGGGTGGGCTTCGAAGCCCCACTATGATGGGGCGGTGGTGGCGGTCGGTAGGAAGAGACTAAAGCTTGTGATAGCCGAGTTTATGGTGAAGGTTGCGATGGAGCTTTACCCAGGTGTGGTGAGGTGGGGTTTAGGGTAGTCTGGGCTATAACTGGAGCCGGGCATGGGCTTAGAAAGCTGTTCTGGCTCCTATACGGGCTGAAGAGGGAGGAGGACTTCTCCTTCACCGTCGTGCTGTCAAGGGCGGGCAGGGAGGTTGCAAGGATCTATGGTGTGCTGGACAAGATGCCCCTCATAGCCGGTGGAGGCAGGTATGAGGAGGTTTTCGAGGATAATCCTACGGGCTACCCTGTGGCAGGCAGGCTGATGATGGGGCGCTACGACGCATTGCTCATAGCCCCAGCCTCGGGGAACACGGTTGCAAAGATAGCCCATGGGATCGCAGACAACATCGTTACGACCTCGTTCGCGATGGCCCAGAAGTCCGGGATCCCAATAATAGTTATGCCCACAGAGATCGGGGCTACGGAAACCGAGCTTCCATGCATGGTTGAGGAGGAGGCATGCACCGGGTGTGGGCTCTGTATAAATGTCTGTCCTGCCAGAGCCATCCGGATGAGGGACCGTAAGGCTCTAATCGACCTAAATAGGTGTAGAGGTTGTGAGATATGCACCGCTGTCTGCCCCTATGGGGCGGTGAAATGCTGGTCCCTCGCAAGGGTGGCCCCCAGAGAAATCGATCTGAGAAACCTGGAATTACTAAGGGGCATGGAGGGCGTAAACATTGTGGGGAAGCCATACGAGGCATACTTAACCCTCAAAGAGTTAGCCAGACTTAAAAGCACCTCCCATTAAACGATTAATGAAGGGTGCAGTAAATTGAGGTGTCTCACAGTAATTTTGGCGATCATAGTTTTAGCGTCTCAGATCTTCGCTATTAGCTTACCGCCGATTAGCCCCGCCCGGGGCGGCGACATATATTTAGAAGGCAACCAGGAAATGGTCGTTGAGAACAAAATTTTGGAGATTAATGGAAGCATATACATGAGCGACAACGCCGTTTTGATCCTAAGGAACTCAACTCTACGGCTTGTTGGACGGAACCGCGTGATACTGCTTGATAACAGCGGAACCGTGGGGAGACCGAAGATCGTTGCTGTTAATTCCACCATCATTCTTGAAGATGGAACCCTGGAGGCGAGGATGAGGAGCAAGATATTTCTTGACAACTCGACTATATCAACCCCTGTTAAGCTGCTTGGTGAGGCAACAGTAATTTCACTAAACTCTACGATAGCAAGCCTCGATGCATCCGGAAGACCGCTAATCCAAGCCCATAGCTCCACCCTATACGAGGTTAGGCTATCGGGAAACGCTATAGCTGAGGTTAACAACTCGAATGTAGGGGAGCTTCAAGTTGAGAAAGCGCCATCCCTAGAGATCTATGCATCGAGAATCAAGTATCTCTGGACCAACCACACCTCCACAATCGGGATTTACGATTCTTGGATTGAACAGTTATTCTCCTTTAATGGCAACTTAACGCTCTCAAACATCACCGTCACCCTCGCAACCCTCAACCGATCCAGAACAGTAATTATAGACTCCATGATCCAGAAGCTCACCGCAGCATCCCTAAACATGAGCATGAGCGGCTCGGCTGTGGATGTTCTGATACTTCTCGGCAACCTGAACGCGACTATAGTAGACTCAGACGTCTCGATCCTCAGCTCCCAGCTGTCTGAAAACTCGACGGTAACGCTCTACAGGTTAAACTTGATAAATGCTTCGATTAGCGGGCCCGGACGCATCTTCATCAATAACTCCTCTCTAAGCAACCTTCTGGTCGACGTGGACTCTGCCGTAAGGATCTTTAACTCGTCGATCAGCGGGGCACTCACAGTCCAGTTGGAGAACTCGACGGCCCGCCTTAGTGGGGTTAAGCCAGGCGTTTATGAGGACTGGAGCCTGAGAAGGGGCTTCAGAATCCTTGGGGGCTTTGCCCCAGATCTACATCTCTACGGAGTCATGGTCGGTAATTGGTCTGTGTTATGTGTAAATACGGAGCTCCACGTCGAGAACTCAAGCCTAGACAGGATTGTTCTAGATGGTGTGTCAAAGATCGAAATGAGTTTGGCGAAGGTCGATGAAATCCTGCTTAATGGCTCATCCGACATGAAGGTTTATGTTAGCTCCCTACGGGTCGTCCAGCTGGAGGGCTTATCCAAGCTTCTCTTAGAGGACTCAAATGCATCCACCATAATACTTAGGGATAGCTCATATGCCTACTTAAAGGGCGGAGCGATTGGAAAGGTCGTTTTAGAGGGGCGAGCATCACTTATAGCGTTTAAAGGTGAGATAAGGGCCCTCTTGCTGAGCATCTTTACGGTTGGTGGGGGTGAGGTGGTGTTTCGGGACGTTGCTCCCGGAAATGTAACAACTTTTGTTGGCGGTGATCAGACACCCAGCTTCCTTTTAAAGAGCGTTGTAATCGAAGCTTTCGAGATCGAGCTTATGGGCTTCACAGAAGCTCGGGTTGCAGGCTCCTTATTAAGGAGAGTTGAACTATACAATTCCTCGAAAATAGCCGTCAGAGACTCCCAGATAGAGTCACTGGCAGTTAGGGATGGAGGCGTGGCGAACATCGACAATTCTACTGTTGGCTCGATAGCTGTTGACGGGATGGCGAGGTTGACGGCCAGGGGTTCGAGGATAGGCACCATCGTTTGCAGGGAGACGGGGAGTATAGGTATCCTGAAAACCAGAGTGAAGAACGTCATGGTTGTGTCGGGTCGCGTAGAGGTGGTAGATTCCATTGTTGACAGCTATGTGGTGAGGGGTGGAAGGATGGATTTCTATAGGAACGTTAGTTTAGCTGTCTTTAGACCTGACGCCTCGCCTCTCCCGTTTAGAGCTAGAATAAAGTCTAGGCTTACAGATATGGGAGTCGACGGGCCAAGTGGATCTACGACATTTAAGCTTCTTTACAGAACCGTCCTGAAAGACGGGGTGGTCGAGGCAAGCAACTTTACTGTCGAGATAACGCCGCTGGAATGCCCGAAATGCATAGCAACAATGGGTTACTCCGTTAGGGACGGGCTGGAGCGGGCTGCATTTACCTATAGATATGAGTGGTTTAACCTGACTCTAGATGTTTTAATTGAGTCCAAGAAGGCCGTCCTTGGCAAACCCCTCAAATTAAAGGTGGTGCTAAATAGAAGTATGCCAGCCCCCTTGTCAGGAGTGCTGTATGTCTACATGGATGGAGCCCTCGTCTACGAGGAAGAGATAAGGACCGATCGACTCTCCCTAACCTTATGGCCCGTAAGAAACGGCACAGTGCATGTAACGGCCATCTTCAAAGATTCCCCCTGGTTTAGAGAGTGTAAGGGGCATACAACCATAAGCGTCGGCCTCCTTAAGGAGCCGGTTATCGTAACTGAAACCGAAACCATAGCCGCAACCAAAACCATCTACCTAACGGACGTAGATGCCATCATAGCTTCGACCACCATTATAATGCTTATACTTGTTATGAGCGTGTTAATCTACTATGGGTTAAAACTCATAAGGTTCGCTTAAAATCCCATCAACCACCTCCTAATCCTCTTAACCTGGTCAGAGATCAGCCTTACACCCTCTATCATCCTCAGGATCTTCTTAGCATGCTGGGCTGTGGCTCCACTGAGCTTTTCAACCCCCCTTGCCGCGGCGGCCTTCGTGGCAACGAGAAGTTCAATGGAAATCACCCACGAGAGGGCATCGATAACTCTTCTAGCCTTAAGGGCGGCATTCAGGCTCATGCTGACATAATCCTCCTGATCCCCACTAGTTGGAATCGAATTTATGGATGTCGGAGTCGAGAGCATCCTCATCTCAGCCACGAGGGATGCGGCAGTGTACTGAGCCAGCATATATCCGGCATCGCCAGCCTTGCCCTCTGAGAGGAAGGGGGGCAGCCCCTCATTTAGCTTAGGGTCTAGAAGCCTGTTTATCCTTCTCTCCGAGATGCCGCCCAGCGTTGCAAGAGCCATAGACAGAATGTCCATGGCCATAGAGATGTGGATCCCATGAAAATTGCAGCCGGAGTACACGCCATCCTTGAATACCAGAGGGTTATCGCTGATCGAGTTTATTTCACGCTCAACAAGCCTTCTAGAATACCTAAGCATGTCACTAACAGCGCCATGAACCTGTGGCACACACCTTACAGAATAGGCATCCTGAATCTTAGGCTTGCAGTCCACGAGCTTGCTTCCGGACATAAGCCTCCTTAACCGTCTGCCAACAGCTTTTTGACCAGGATGTAGCTTTACATCTACGACATCCTTACGGAAGGGGTCCGACCTAGAGTAGAGTGCTTGAGCGCTTATTGAGGCGGCGAGATCCGCAAACCTCGCAAGCCTCATCGCATCATAAATGTTCAGGGCGGCTATCCCAGCCGAGAAAGACGTCCCATTTATTAATGAGAGGGCCTCCTTCGCCTCAAACCTTAATGGCTTAAGTCCAGCCCTGGCCAGAGCCTCCCTGCCTGAGTAAAGTTTCCCCTCATAATAAGCCTCCCCTTCACCTATAAGGACTAGAGCTATATGGGCAAGCTGTGCCAGATCCCCACTAGCCCCCACACTCCCCCACATAGGGACGGCCGGAACCACATTTCTATTCAGCATCTGAACCAGGAGCCTCACGACCTCAGGTCTCACCCCGCTTAAACCCCTAACTAGGGTGTTCAACCTAACTAATATTGAAGCTCTAACGTGTTCTGAGGGATGGTGCCCACCAACCCCGGCTGAGTGGCTTATGGCTAGCCTTGCCTGGGCCTCGGAGACCTCATCTGCCTTAAGCCTCTCCTCGCTGAGCGCACCCACGCCTGTTGTAACACCATATATTGTTAGACCCTCTTTCAAAGCCCTGAGGAGATTCCTTCTCCCCTCTTCAACCTTCTCGAGCAGCTCCTGTGGAATCTCCACCGGCCTGCCATATCTCGCGACGCTGACGACATCGCCTATACTTAGCCGTTTACCAAGTATAAGCGGCTTCAATAACTACACCCCCGTTTAATAGGGCTAGCCTCCACTTAATAAAAGGCTGTGTAGACATGGGTGTGTATAGCTATATTAACTTTATAGGCTTGAGGACGGCATGAATATTTAGGGGTGGTGTCCTTGGCGGAGGAGAAGGAGATTGAGAGGGATGTCTCAAGGGCTGAGGAGTATAGTAAGCTTTACATGGGCGCCACCCTCAAGGGGGCCCATAAGATGGAGTTGAGAACAGGAGTTATTCCTGCCGCCAGGTATGCTGATAAGCTCAGGAGGGTTGCCCTAGCGGTATTTAAGGGGGTTGCCCCAAAGGAGGTTATTATCAGGGATGTAAGCGAGCTAAACAAACAGCTCTTCAAAAAGATAGTTGAGGAGATGAAGTGCGAGAAGGGCGACCTTATAAGAATAGTTGTCGACGCAACGTACGATGAGGAGGAGCAGAGGCTCGTCTTCGACGAGCCGGTGATAGAGAAGTACGTTCCGCTCTCGGAGATTGAGAAGAGCTATGGGGAGAAGCTAAAGAGCCTTGAGGAGGAGGTTGAACGCCTTAAGGCCGAGAATGAGGAGCTCAGGAAAAAGCTCGAGAAGATAAAAGAGATAGTCGGCGGATAGGCCGCCAAAACCTAACAAATTTTTTCGGCCTTCACTGCGAGAGACCCGAGAAGCCCTCTCTCATCATAAATCCTCTTAAAGCGGGTGAACTGTAGCTTTGATATGAGCGTGTCTAAGGTCATGAAGTTGCCCGGGAATCCCATGATCCTCTCAAGTAGCCTTAGCAGTTTTACTGGGAGGCTGGCTAGGTCGAAGTCGAAGATATAGATTGGAAAACCGCATTTGAGTACTCTGAAGGCCTCTGAGAGGGCCCTATCCGGCTCGCTGAAATGGTGGAGAGCGTCATTAATGACAACTCCATCTAATGAGCCGTCCCTCAATGGCAGCTTTTCAGCCACCCCAGCCACGGGATGGACGCCCCGAACCCCCCTCCCCCTCTTTAGGAGGCCGAGAAACGGGTCTATCACGACAACATCCCTAGCCCTCCTCTCCTCGATCAGCAACCTAGCAAGGAGGCCGGAGCCCCCTCCAACATCACTGATGAGCCCGCCCCTTACATGCATCAGGGGCTTACTGTAATACCATTTCAGAGGCAGCATGTAGAGCAGTTTAAGCAGCGTTCCCCCAAGCGTCATTTCCCCCTACTCGACAAAACTCTATATATTTCAAATTTATGCCTGGGTCTTGGGTGGTCGAGCTGAGCTGGCCTCACATGCTCTTCGTAGCTAAATCCGACGTGTTTAGGCAACATATAAAGTTGATGAGCCGTAGAAAAACCCTGAAGATATGGATAAGGGGGATACTCAGGCTTTTTGAGGAGGTGGGCATTGAGCCGGGCTCCAAGGTCTTAGACATATTCTGCGCAACAGGAAGAATAGCAATACCTTTAGCGGCTAGGGGATACTTCGTTACGGGGGTCGATTTCTCACCTAGCTATATAGCTGAGGCTAGGGCTAAGGCTGAGAAACGCGGCGTCTCGGACAGGGCTAGGTTCGTTGAGGGGGATGCTAGAAACCTAGACAAATTGTTGGGAGGAGAGGTGTTCGACGCCGCCCTCTGGCTCTGGGCTTCGATAGGCTACTATGAGGAGGAGGACGATGAGGAGATACTTAGGTTGGCGAGAAGGCACGTGAGGGGTGGGGGCGCCCTGATACTGGACACGCCCAACCGGGACGTGATATTGAAGGAGTATGAGCCGATGGTCGTGGAGAAGATAGGGAGGTATCTCTACATATACCATCACAGCTTCGATCCCTTCACCTCAAGGCTTAGGACGCGGTGGGACGTCTACAGGGTTACCCGCAAGACCCTGAGGCTTGTCGCCTCAATACCTGTCGACATTAGACTCTATAGCTTACACGAACTTGTAAGGATGCTTGAGAGAACCGGGTGGGAAGTCGACTCAGCTTATGGGAGCTATAAGCTAGAACCGTTTAACCCCAAAGAGTCGAGGATGATCGTTGTTAGGGCTATAGCCGTTTAGATGTATCCTGAGTACTTCTCTACCTCCCAGTCTGTAACCACGTTTACGTCCCACTCGTTGGACTTCAGGTAGTCCCTCCACTCCCTCCTCTTCAGCTCCACATACTTGGAGACCGCCCTCTCGCCCAACTTCCGCTTGAGATAGGAGTCCCTCTCAAGCTCGTCCAGCGCCTCCCCAAGCGTTGAGGGCAGCGAGTCCAGCTTCTCGTCTATCCTCCACGCATTATCGTTGAGCGGCTCCCCTGGATCCATTCCCTCGTCTATCCCATGCAGCCCCGAGGCCAGGATTGCGGCGAAGGTGAGGTAGGGATTGCTGGTGTTATCGGGAACCCTAAATTCAACCCTCACGGACCTCTTAGAGGTGGCACCGGGAACTCTTATCGCCGTCGTCCTGTTTATGTAGTCCCAGGAGAGGCTGGTTGGGGCCTCGTGGTGGGGGACGAGCCGCTTATACGAGTTGACCGTCGGGGCGACTATGGCTGAAAGGGCCTTCATGTGATGGATTATTCCGCCTATGAAGTTGAGGGCAAGCTTTGAGAGGCTGGTTCCATCCCCGGCGAAAAGGTTCCTTCCAGTCTTGACGTCTGAGAGGCTTAAGTGGATATGCTGCCCACTTCCATTAATCCCTATGAATGGCTTAGGCATAAGGTCTACGAACAGCCCCATCTTCTCAGCAATGTTCTTCAGGACGAACCTAGCCTTCACCGTCTTATCGGCCATCTCTAAGGCCTCATCGACCCTCAGCGTCAGCTCATGCTGGCTGAACGCTACCTCATGGTGGCCGTAGTCAACGGAGATGCCGATCTCCTCTAACGCCTTCGCTACCTCCCTTCTAAGCTGGAAGCCCCTATCCGATGGGTGGGGTGTGAAATACCCAGCCCTGTCCAGGAACTCCCGCTCCCTGCTCAGAACAAAGAACTCTATTTCCACGCTCCCAAGCATCCTGTACCCCCTCTCCTCGGCCTCCCGCAGCGTCTTCTTTAGTATGTAGCGTGGGCTGAGCTCATACTCCTCCCCCCCAAACGTGTAGATGTCACAAATAACGCCGGCGACCTCAGGATCCCATGGATACTGATAAAGTGTATGTTTATCGGGGCGGAGGAGAAGGTCACTCTTCTCAACAGGGGCTAAGAGGACCGAGGAGCCATCGAACCCCTTACCTCTCTCCAAAGCGGGCTTGATCCCTTCACCATATATCTCTATACTCCTTAACCCAAGAACCAAGGGATAGAACTGAAGCTCCAACACCCTCATCCGAACCAACGAGCCCACCGCATAGTCCCCTACACAAATTATAAAAACCTTTCCATCGCCCAGTCAATACTAAGATAGTTAAGGCTTATCGAATATAGCCCACAACTAAGCAAAAGAGAGCGTTCAAGACCGTGTTGCAAGGTTTTAAGCCCCCTCTGCTAGTCTGAATGACTCATACATACCTCTGTAAAGACGCCTGGAAGTTATATTGGCACTGGAATCAACTAAGCATAGGATTAGCAACACCGTTTTGGATAAAGATAAGGAGATTAAATGAGAGCTGTTAAGTCATGGGCTGTTATCCTAAAAGATAGCAACTAAGGTTACTAT
>WAQG01000063.1 GCA_015520395.1 Candidatus Geoarchaeota archaeon | reverse complement strand
CGTAGACAACAAAACAGATATATACACCAAACGCATTAAGAAAAAGGCAAAAAGCTAAAACCTAATCATCTAAAAACCTAGGTAAGTATCTGATAAATCCCTAAGTCATGTTCTTGTAAATTCGTTGCTCTTTTAAGTGTCATCTCATAGGTTAATTTTAAGTTTAGCCATTAATGTCCATCCGGGTTTATCACTAAGTAGTCCACTTAGGACAAAAGTGTTTAATAAAGTTAAACTTTGCAGTTTTGTGCCTATGTTGGATTTTTGCCAAGCTTATAATAGGGCTCTCTTAGGCTTACAGCACTTCTGAATAATTTTTCCAGCTCCTCGTCACCGACTCCAGCCCGCATCTTTTCCAGGAAGTCAATTAGATTGTCATTCCTCATTATGCAGGTCTTAAACTTCCCATCGTGTGTTATCCTTATCCTGTCGCACCCCATGCAGAATAACGGGTTTCTGAAGCTCCTAACAAGCTCCACATAGGTGTTTTTTGACAGGTAGTATCTTGGGCGTCCATGGAGAACGTTTTGGTCAAACTTTATGGCCATGTCCCTAAGCTTCTTCTCAACTCCAGACAGGCTGAAGTGATACTTCTTGAAGAGATCTATATCCGTGTCTAGAAGCTCTATTAACTGAAGGTTGACGCCCCGCTTGACGGAGAACTCTATCATCCTCCAGACCTCGCCATCATTCACACCCCTAAGGACGACCATATTGATCTTCGGCTTCAATCCCATCCTAATGGCCTCATCCAGGCCTTTCAGAGCTCTTTCCAGGCCGTTAACCCCAGTTATGAACTTGTATGTCTTACTGTCAAGGCTATGGAGGCTTATGTTCACCCTGTCGAGGCCGGCGTCGGAAAGCTTCTCAGCAAGTTCACCTAACCTCCACGCGTTGGTGGTCATGGAGACCTCCCTTATCCCCGCCCTTTTCATGCCTCTAACTATTTCGATAATGTCGCTTCTGAGTAGCGGTTCGCCGCCCGTTATCTTGGCCCTTGTAACCCCATTTCTAACAAGGATTCTCATAATCCTCTCTATTTCTTGGGGCGTCATCTCGCTGCCCTCGATGTCGTACCCCTCTCTATGGCAGAAAAAGCAGCGATAGTTGCACCTGTTTGTAACCGAGATGCGGACGCTTCTAACGGGTCTACCGAACCTGTCCATCAAGGGCTTCAAGAGACGCCCCCCTTAACCTTCTTCAAAACCACTATCCCCTCTATCCTGGTCCAAGGATAGTTGCCGCTTTCATCCTTCTCAAGCTTCTTCACCATGTCCCAGATATTGAGAAGGGCCACGGAAACCCCGGTCAAAGCCTCCATCTCGACACCCGTCCTTCCAACAGACCTGACCGTGACGTACACCCCGATGTAATCCTCCCCCACATCAAATTTGACGTCAACGCCGGTTATCGGTATCGGGTGGCAGAGGGGGAGGATACGTGGCGTGGACTTAACCGCCAGGGTTGCGGCAACCCTGGAGACCGAGAATACGTCGCCCTTCTCAACCCGACCCTCGACGATCGCCCTGACAGTCTCAGGCTTAAGCCTTATCCTTCCATAGGCCGATGCCTCACGGTAGATCGGGGTCTTAGAAGTTATATCGACCATCAAAGCCCATCAACCTAAATAACCCCAACATAAGAGTAATAAACTCCACGTATCCCTCAATCTAACCCATCACGTAAAGGGCGCCCGCCTGGGCGATGGGAGCAGTGCTCCAAGCCCTCATGGGAGGCCTGTGCCGCTGATCTCAACCGCCTTCATGATCCCTGCGGGCAGGGGGAGGGAACTAATGAAGACCGCCCACAATAAAACAGAAAGAACACCAATACGGTCTGAGGGGGCGGTGGATGCGGTCCCCATTTTAATATAAATGCATAATTTTTTATTTAGCTATAGCCAATTCAAGCCTACGATGATGCTCAGATTCTCGAGGCAGCTTGGCGTCCTCGGGGAGGCTGGTCAGAAGAGGCTTAGGTCCCTGAGGGTTCTTGTTGGTGGGGCGGGGGGCATTGGCTCCTCAGCCCTCTATTACCTGGCGGCGGCCGGGGTTGGAACTATAATTATTGTTGACAGGGATAAGGTCTCTCTTCCCGACTTGAATCGCCAGATACTCTATACATCCGAGGATCTAGGTAGATGGAAGGTTGAGGTCGTCGTCGAGAGGTTGAAGTCCCTTAACCCGGACATAGAGGTGATCCCACTCAACCTCCAGCTTGACGAGTATAGGGCCATAAAGCTTGCTTCCGGGGTTGACGTAATAGTTGATTGTTTCGATAACTGGGAGGCAAGGTTCGCCCTGAACAAGGCGGCTGTAGAGCACGTAAAGCCACTGGTTCATGCCGCGGTTGAAGAGATGTATGGCCTGGTGACCTCGATATATCCAGGCAGAACACCCTGCCTTAGATGCATCTACCCGAGGCCTAAGGAGAAGCCCGGCCCCCTCCAGGTCGTTGGAGGCATAGCGGGAGCCATAGGCGCCCTGGAGGCCCTCGAGGTCGTCAAGATAGCGACGGGGGTTGGAACGCCCCTATATGGAAGGATGTTTTACCTGGATATGAAGAGCGGGATTGCCGAGGTATTTAAGGTTGAGAGAAACCCCAACTGCGCCATATGTGGGCACCTTTAATGGCCACTTATCCACTGGGCTGTCCCATCGGTGTAGTACTCCTTCTTCCATATCGGAGCCCTCCTTTTAACCTCGTCGACCATCCATGCCGCAGCCTTAAACGCTTTTGCCCTCCTTTCATCGAGGGCTATGACTACTAAGGAAACCTCCCCGACCTTCAGCTCCCCAACCCTGTGGACTATGAAGGCATCTATCAACCCAAACTTCTCCAGGCATTCAAGCCTTATCTCCTCAAGAACATCCTCCGCCATCTCCTCATAGACTTCATAATAAAGCTTTGATACCTCCTTACCCCTGGAGAACCTCCTGACAATCCCTATAAAGGCGACGGTCCCCCCGACCCTCTCACGTCCTGCTGTAGCCTCTCCAACCAGCTTTCCGGGGTCTATCGGCTCCCGAACAATCCTCGAGAAACCCATCCCTTCAGCCCCCTGAAGGCTCAGGAAATATGGCTATAAGATCCCCGTCCCTCGGCTTGAACCCTGGGGACACAGCTCTGGAGTGGTTAAGGATGATGAAGAGTTCCTCGTTAAGGAGGGCCTCAACGACCCTTCCACTAGAATCCACTTTCCTTACGATCTCCTCTACGGTGAGTCCCTCACCTTCCACCTCAACCTCCCCAGCACCGATAGCTTCCTTAGGCCACCCATAAAACCTCAGTCGGACAGGCATTCCAGACAGAGAACCCTATATTAACATGATAAACTTTACGAATCCTGGTGGCCTCGATGGGTTACAGAAAGCATAGGGAACATGCGCCAAAATCCGTCAACGTCGGCATACTGGTCGTGAGCGACAGCGTCTACAGGGGCGATAGGGAGGATTTAAGCGGAAAGCTCGCCGCCGAGATCCTCAGGGAGGCGGGCCACAACGTCGCCACCCTAGAGTGCCTGCCGAACGATCCCAAGAGGGTTAGGGCCTGGGTCTCCGAGAAGGCTGAGACCCTAGACGTGATACTTGTCATAGGGGGGACGGGGCTGAGCTCCAGGGACAGGAGCATAGAGGCTGTAACACCGCTCTTCTCAAAGCGGCTCCCCGGCTTCGGCGAGCTGTTCAGGTTGGAGACCTACAAAACCCTGGGAAGCGCCTCATGGCTTACAAGGGCTGATGCAGGCC
Source organism: Candidatus Geoarchaeota archaeon (assembly GCA_015520395.1). Lineage (GTDB taxonomy): Archaea > Thermoproteota > Thermoprotei > Gearchaeales > WAQG01 > WAQG01. The sequence continues at coordinate 2,330 of WAQG01000063.1, read as the reverse complement.
TCGTGAAGAAAGCCCTGGTATTCATAACACCCGGATCCCCCGACGCCGTCGAGACCGCCCTCAGGATAATACTCCCCGAGCTTGGCCATGCAGTGTACATTGCGAGAAGCTAGAAGGTGTCTGGATTGAGAGCGCCCACATTTAAGCCCGAATGCCTCCCATGTCTCTTTTCCATAAGGAGTAGGGAGATACTTGAGTGTATCGAAGATGACGGGGCTAGAATGAGGGCGCTTGGGCGGCTGGGGGAATACCTCCTCTCAGCAAGCCTTTCCTCTAGGATCGATGAGGTCGCCCACGAGAGTTTCAGGCTTGTGAAGGCTTTGACAGGGTGTCCCGACCCCGAGTCCAGGGCGAAGAGGGAGGCGATGGACTTCTTCCTCAAGATCCTACCCAGGGTGCTGGAGGACCTGGATAGGCTCTCTGGCTACAGGCGGTTTAGGATGGCGGTCTTAGCCTCTATAAACGCTAACCTGATCGATGTCGGCACGATCTACCACAGGTTCACATACGAAGAGGTTGCAGAACAGCTATTCTCGGAGGAAGGCCTCGAGATAGACCACATAAGGCCAGCCTACAACTTCCTTAAGAAGGCAAGGAGCATTGCAATCCTGTTCGACAACGCAGGCGAAGCCGTCATCGACGCCGCCCTCTCCCAGGCGATAAGGGCTGAGGGCATCCGAGTCACCGGGGTCGCAAAGGAATACCCCTATCAGAACGACGTAACCCTTAGGGATATGGTCGAGGCGGGGCTGGAGAAGTACTTCGACGAGCTAATAGATACCGGGAGTGACGCGCCCAGCCTGATGGAGGAGTATGTGGATAGCTCCATCCTTGAGGCGGTTTGGAGCCACGACCTCGTGATAGCTAAGGGGATGGCGCACCTGGAAACCCTCCTCTACGTTAAGCCAAGAAAACCGATACTTCACCTCCTCGTAGCCAAATGCAGGCCAAATGCCATGCGCATAGAGGTGTCCGTTGGGGGCAAGGTGGCCCTACTCAGGCTGGCCTAGCCCTTAATTACGCCGTCAACAAGCTGGAGAACCCTTGTGGAGAACCTGGAGACCAGCGGATCGTGGGTTGCGACGATCACGGTAACGCCCATCTCCCTATTAGCCTCCCTTAGAAGCTCCAAAACCGAGAGCTTGGACTTATAGTCGAGACTCCCAGTCGGCTCATCACAGACCAGCAGCTCTGGCTCCGTTGCGAGGGCCCTTGCAACAGCAACCCTCTGCCTCTCACCACCACTCATCTCCGATGGCCTATGGGCTAGCCTCCCCCCAACCCCCATCCTCCTAAGAAGCTCCTCAGCCCTCCTCCTAGCCTCCCTAACCCCAACCCCACCAATTATGAGGGGAAGTGCAACGTTGTCGAGGGCCGTCAACTCGGGGAGGAGGTTATGGAACTGGAACACAACGCCTATATGTCTAAGCCTGAACCTTGCCAGCTCCTCACCACCCATCCCCCCAACATCGACACCACAGACTTTCACATCCCCCCTGGTGGGCCTATCTAAAGTCGATATTATGTTGAGAAGCGTCGTCTTCCCACTCCCAGAGGGCCCCATTATGCAGAGAAACTCCCCCCTGGCCACGGTCAGGTCAACACCCCTAAGAGCCTCAACCCTCAACGCCCCGCTGCCATAAATCTTCACAACACCCCTAAGCCTAACAACCTCACTCAAACCTCATCACCTCCACGGGGTTGAGCCTCGAGGCCCTGTAGGCGGAGTAGCCGCAGGAGAGGGTGGCAACTAGGAGGGCGTATCCCAGGCTGCCCAGGAGGAGCGGGGTGTCGAGGATGAACGGTATCCTTAAGCCCCCCTGAAGAACCTCGATTGATATCGCTCCAAGGGCCCTGGAAACGGCCAGGCTGGCGGCAACCCCGAGCAGGTATCCGGCCAGCCCGTATATGAGGGCTAGCAGGAAGTAAACCATGAATATCTCAAGCGAGGTCGAGCCCAGGGCCTTAAGGACGCCAATGCTCTTCTTCCTCGATTCCGTGAGCATAAGCATCACATTCATTATGCTCAGGCTGGAGATGACAAGGATCGTGGCCATAAGCACGTTTGAGAAGAATTTCTCCTCCTCGATGAGCCGGAGGATGTTCCCAGCCATCTCCCCCCAAGACCGAGCCTCAAAACCCATCCTGCCCAACCTCCTCACAAGCATATCTGCGGAGGAGGTGTCACGCAGCCTCAGCGCAACCCTATACTCCAACTCCCCCACCACACCGCCTCTGGCCAGGTCGAGATCAACATACACGACCGACTGGTCAAGGTCGAAAATGCCGGTTTCAAAGACCCCGGTAACACCTGTCTCTTATACACATCT
>WAQG01000062.1 GCA_015520395.1 Candidatus Geoarchaeota archaeon | reverse complement strand
AGGTCCGTCAGGATAGCAGCCTTCCTCGGCTACCCGACGGCAACCCTGGAGACCGAAAAGAGGCTCAGAGCCTACAGGTACGCCCTACTGGTAAACACCAGGCTGGAGCTAGCAAAGGTCGTGTTCCACGGGGACGACGAGGACCTGGTCGTGTGCGTAGACCTCGACATGAAGTCGCTGGGAGAGGAGGAGTTCGACGACGCCCTCTCAATGATCTACGCCGGAATAGCCGTCCTCGCAGACAAACTGGGAATCGAGGAGCAGCTAAAGGCACAAATACTTTTCACAATGGCCAACCTCGTCGCAAGAAAGCTAAGCGAAGGCTACACAAAGGAACAGCTATACACCTTCCTCACAAGGCGCGCCGGAATGCCCGAAGACATGGCAAACAAGATAATAGACATGGCCTACAGGAAAAGCGAAACACCATCATACATCGGATAAACACAGGGCAGCCCCAGCCAAGAGGCACAAAAACCACCCAACTTTATTGCAGACGGGAACATCAGCCTACCCCACAAGCAACTTAGGCTACGGTCAACCTTATTAGGTCTACCGGGTATACTGGTCTACGGGGTAGACCATGTTCCTCCAAAGGCCATGCGAAACACCAGACGAGCTCTTCGACAGGGAGGAAGAACTAAACCTGGCAACCAGATCCCTCAAGATGGGCGCCTGGATAGCCATACTAGGACCCCGAATGAGCGGAAAGACAAGCGTGGCAAAGGTCTCAGCCAACATGCTCAAAGCCGAGGGATACATACCAATCTACGTCGACCTGATAGGGGTCGGGGGATGGAGGGAGGCTGCCGAAAGAATACTCTCAGCAATCCCGAGACGGCTCCTCGATGGGCTCCGTGAGCTGAGGGGCTACCTGGAGGCGGCGGGCGTAAAACTCGGCGCAGAGATCACCCTAACGCCAAGGGCCAAGGCAACAAGCATCCTAGAGAAACTCTTCCAAGAACTCTCAGCCAGAGAAAAACTCATAGTCGTCCTCGACGAGGCCCAGGAGGTCAGGGGCGGCGCGGGACACATGCTCTCTCTCCTCCACAGGCTCAGGATGAGCTCCAGGGGAATAGGATTCATATTCACAGGCTCGGCAATAGGCATGATGAGAAGCCTCCTCAACCCACCAACCTCAAGCCCCCTCTACGGGAGAAGCCCAGTGAGGGTCGAGCTTAAGCCCTGGAGCACCAGGGTTGCGGAGAGATACCTGTCCAAGGGGCTCGAGGAGTGCGGGGCACCCCACAGCGCCTCGGAGGTGGAGGAGGTCGTTAAGAGGCTGGGCACCCTCCCCGGCTGGCTAAGCTTCTACGGGCTTAGAAGGTGCCTTGGCAAGAGCCACAGCGAGGCGCTGAAAGCATCCCTGACCGAGGCCATTGGGGTGGCGAGGGCCGAGCTTAGGGGGGTTCTGGCTGGCCGCGGCCCCTGGGCGGCGAAGGCCCTTAGGATGCTGTCGATGGGTGCCAGGTGGAGTGAGCTCCTCAGGGAGACCGGGGCGTCCCGGAGGGCTCTGAGCCGACTCCTCCAAACCCTAAAGACCCTCTACCTGATCTCCGAGGAGGACGGGCTTTACGTGATCCCCGACCCCAACTACCGCAGGGCTGCGAGGAGGCTGCGCCCCACCTACTTGACGTAGTCCTCGACCGTCGGGAGCCTCTTGGGGAGCCCCTTCCTCTCCCTAATCCTCATTATGATGTCGAGGGCGAGGCTCTCCGGGACCGGCGCCCACCTACTAAACTCCGTCGCCCAGAACGCCCTACCCTGAGTCGCGCTCCTCATCTGGTCCGCCAGGTCGTGGCTCTCCGCAACCGGCAGCTCACCCCTTATGATCGCCAGCCGCCCCTTCTGCTCCATACTCACAATCCTGCCCCTCTTCATAGTGATGATCTTGATAACCTGGCTCAAAAACTCCTGAACAACCTTAACATCAATCCTGTAGATCGGCTCAAGCAGCACCGGGTTCCCCGTAAGGAAGCTCGCCATAGTCGCATTCTTGATCGCGGGCATGAGCTGGGCCGGGCCGCGGTGGGCCGGATCCTCATGGATAACCGCATCAAGCATCCTAACCTTAACACCCCTCATAGGCTCAGCGGCCAGGGGCCCGGCCGCAACCGTCCACCGGAACCCATTGATAATCGTGTCCTTAACCTCGTTCAGGTACTGGACACCCTTAGTCAAATCAACAAATATGTTGAAGTGCTCGTCAATCGCCCATATGTTGCGGGCCTCATCCGCATCCCAGCCCGCCTCCTCCCTAAGGATCCTCGCCCTCCTCCTCCACTCCATATCCTCAGTCACACGCCCAGACTCAAGAAGCCTCAACGTCTCCTCGTCGAGAGGCTCAACCTCAATCAAAAACCTGTTATGCTTATTCGGGCTCTTAACCTCAAACCTCTCACCCCTCCTCCTAACACTCTCCCTATAAACAACAATCGGCGGCGAAACCTCAACCTCAATCCCACCCGTCCTCTGCTGAAGATCCCAAAGCGCAATCTCAAGATGAAGCGTACCCATACCACTAAGCAGATACTCCCCAGTCTCCCTGTTAATAGTAACCCTAAGCGTCGGATCCTCAATAGCCATACGGCGAAGAACATCAATAAGCCTAGGAAGATCACTGCTCCTCTTAGGCTCAATAGCAATCGTCACAACAGGCTCACTAACATAGTGAAGAGCCTCAAAAGGCTCAACACCCGCACCACTCAAACGCCGATCAACAACAGTCTCACCAGCCCGAGCATACTCCAAACCAAGAACAGCCGCAATGTTACCGGCAGGAATCCTCCCAACAACCTCCCTGTAAGGCCCCATATACATGCCAACCTGCTGAACCCTCTCAAAACGCCCAGCCCTAAGAAGATAAACCTCAACACCATCCTCAATAACACCACTAAACACACGCCCAGTAGCAACAAGCCCAGCATGAGGATCATCAACAACCTTACTCACAGCAAAAACAAGAGGACCATCAGGATCACACTCAAGCATAGCCCTCCCAACCTCACTATTCAAATCACCACCCCAAATCTTCGGAACCCTGTAACGCTGAGCCGTCCTAGGATCAGGAACATGCTCAATAACCATATCAAGAATAGCCTCATACAACGGAAACCTCTCAGCAAGCCACTCCCAACCACCACCCTTAAGATAAGCCTCAACAACCATATCAAACCGAAAACCCTTACGACGACCCAAAGGAACACTAACACCCCAACGATGAAGCGCACTACCAAAAACAACCTGACCCCTAGCAGCATCAACCTTCCAACGCCTAAACTCAGGCTCAGCATACAAATCAATCAAACCATTAAAATCACGAATAATCTCAACAAGCCGACGCTGAACACCCTCAGGACTAAGCCTCAACTCCCTAACAAGCCTATCAACCTTATTAATAAACAACAAAGGACGAACCCTCTCCTCCAAAGCCTGCCGAACAACAGTCTCAGTCTGAGTCATAACACCCTCAACACTATCAACAACCACAACAGCACCATCCATAACACGCAAACTCCTAGTCACATGACCACTAAAATCAATATGACCCGGAGTATCAACCAAATTAATAACAAAAGGAACACCATCCTTCTCATGAAACAACGAAACATTGGCTGCCTTAACCGTCATTTGTCTCATTTGTTCAATCGGAACATAGTCTAACGCCAAAGCCGTCGCAGCAACCTTCGGACTAATCATACCAGCCGCCAACAACAAAGTATCAGACAATGTTGTTTTTCCAGGGTCCACATGAGCCAGGGTACCTT
>WAQG01000061.1 GCA_015520395.1 Candidatus Geoarchaeota archaeon | reverse complement strand
ATGGTTACCCCTTTCTCAAACCTGTGACCAGCCTCCAGGAGGGCGTAAAGGGCATATAGCATTGCCGTGACGCCACCCTTCATATCGCAGGTTCCCCTGCCATAAACACGGCTTCCAGCCCTCGTCGCCCTAAAGGGATTGTGGGTCCATTTAACCATGTCCCCGGGCGGGACGATGTCTAGGTGGCCGAGGAAAACCACGCCCCTCTCAGGGTCGTCCCCCACCTCAACAACTATGTTCTTAAACCCTCTAACATACTCGACCTCCCTAAAACTTACCTTTTTCGACTCAAGCCACCTCTCAACCGTCTGAACAGCCTTAAGGGGCGGGTAAAGGGCCTTAGGGTCAACAGAATTGATGAGGGAGGTTAGAAGATTGATCATCTCGGTGCGGCCCTTCCTTATCAGGCGCAGCGCCTTCTTAAGCCTACTCCTCATACTGGCACACCTAAACTCACCCTGCTATATAATGGTAATGGTTGAGGAGGCTGTGTCTTGAAATAGCTATATATCTGCTAGAAGCCTAGATAGATGCTTGGAGTTTGAGGGGGTCGTGATGTCTGACCGGCCTTCCAAGCCATTAGGTGTTGATGTCTTAGGCATAATCGAAACCTACAGGGGGAGAGCCCGCGTATTCCTTCTCGAAGCCCTTGAAAGGGAGGGGTTCACCGAGGTTTCAAAGCTTCCCTTCACGGTCAGGATACTCCTTGAGAACATGCTTAGAAACTATGATGGCAGGGTTGTCACAGACGAGGATGTGGCTGCTGTGGCCGAATGGCCGAAGAAGGTCGGCAGGGAGATACCCTTCATGCCCGGCAGAGTGATAATGCAGGACTACACGGGCGTCCCGGCGATAGTGGATCTAGCAGCGATGAGGGATGCTGTGAAGGAGGCTGGCGGCGACCCCTCTAAGGCCAACCCGCTCATCCCAGTCGACCTGATAATAGACCATTCCGTGGCGGTGGACTATTTTGGCACATTCGACGCCCTGAGCCTGAACATGGAGCTTGAGATGAAGAGGTATTCAGAGCGATACAGGCTGTTCAAGTGGGCTCAACAAGCATTCATGAACCTCAGGGTCTTCCCACCCGGCAAAGGGATAATACACCAGCTGAACCTCGAGTACATCGCCAGGGTGGTTGATCTAAGGGAGGTAAACGGGCTTTTAACTGCCTTCCCTGACACCGTGCTGGGCATGGATTCCCACACCACGATGATAAATGGGATAAGCGTCCTTGGATGGGGCGTTGGGGGCATAGAGGCCGAGGCCGTGATGCTGGGACAGCCATACTACCTTCCAATACCCGAGGTCGTTGGAGTGCGGCTGGAGGGCGAGCTACCCGAAGGGGCAACCCCCACCGACCTCGTGCTCTCCGTGACCGAGTTCCTAAGGAGACAAAACGTTGTTGGCAAGTTTGTGGAGTTCGTTGGCCCAGGAGTCAAGGGCCTAACAGCTCCCGACAGGGCCACCGTCGCTAACATGGCGCCTGAATACGGCTCCACGACCGGGTTCTTCCCAATAGATGAGGTAACAATCAGTTTTCTCCTAAATACCGCGAGGCCCCCGGAGCACGTGAAGCTTGTTGAACGGTATGCGAAGATGCAGAACCTTTTCTATACTGGCGGGGAGACGCCGAGCTACACTAAGCTCTTGGTCTTCGATATGGGTAATGTTGAGCCGAGCATAGCTGGGCCGAGTCACCCTGAGGACAGGATACCTTTAAAGGAGGCCAAAGCCGTGATTGAGAGGCTGATCAAGGAGTGGCTCAGGAAGAGGGGGAGGGGAGTGGGGCTTAGAAGCTTGGAGATAGAGGTTCACGGCGAGAAGTCTATCGTGGGTGATGGAAGCATAGTTATAGCTGCGATCACCAGCTGCACAAATACATCTAACCCAACCGTCATGATAGGGGCGGGGTTGCTGGCCAAGAAAGCAGTTGAGAGGGGATTAAGGGTCAAGCCCCACGTCAAGACAAGCCTAGGCCCAGGCTCCAGGGTTGTCGTGGGGTACCTTAAGCGCGCCGGACTTCTCCCCTACCTCGAGGCCCTGAGGTTCCACGTCACAGGCTTCGGGTGCACCGTGTGTATAGGTAACAGCGGGAGGCTGCCGAGGCCCGTGGAGGAGGCTGTGGTTAAAAACGACTTTTATGTCGCCTCGGTTCTCAGCGGCAATAGGAACTTTGCGGGCAGGGTTCATCCCTTAACGCGCGGCAACTTCCTCGCATCGCCCATCCTAGTAGTGGCCTACGCATTGGCGGGCAGGATAAACATAGATTTTGAGAAGGAGCCTATCGGTTACGATCCGAATGGACGCCCAGTCTTCCTCAGGGACATATGGCCCTCCGCCGAAGAGATCAAGGCTGCCTTAGACATGGCCATGGATCCAGAGCTCTACAAGGCCAAGTACTCGGATGTCCTCGAGGGCGGGGAGGGTTGGAGGAGGCTGGAGGCTCCGAGCGGGCTAACCTTCCAGTGGGATCCCGAATCAACGTTTATCAGAAGAGTGCCGTTCTTTGAGGGTTTGAAGCTCAACCCTCCGCAGCCAGGCGACATAAAGGGCGCCAGGGTTCTTCTCCTGTTGGGCGACCGGATAAGCACGGATCACATATCTCCGGCCGGAGCCATACCCGTTGATAGCCCTGCCGGGCGGTACCTGATGGAGCGGGGTGTGAAACCCGAGATGTTCGGCACCTACGGGGCTAGGAGAGGCAATCACGAGGTCATGATGCGGGGTACCTTCTTCCACCCGAGGCTAAGGAACTACCTAGTCGATCGGGAGGGCGGCTACACGGTATACTTCCCAACAGGCGAGGTACTTCCGGTATATGAGGCGGCGATGAGGTATATGAGGGACGGCACCCCACTGATAGTCATTGCAGGTAAACAGTATGGTGTTGGGAGCAGTAGGGACTGGGCTGCGAAAGGCCCGGCCCTCCTGGGCGTCAGGGCAGTTATAGCTGAAGGCTTCGAGAGGATTCATCGGAGCAACCTGGTTGGAATGGGCATACTCCCGCTCCAATTTATGGAGGGTGAGGGCTGGAGAACCTTAGGCTTGACTGGACGGGAGATCTACGACATCGAGGGGATCTCCGAGGGGCTTTCACCGAAGAAGATCCTTAGGGTTACGGCTAGGAGGGAGGATGGAAGCAAGGTTGAGTTTAAGGTTGTGGCGAGACTAGACACCTGGATGGACGTCAAATACTACCTGCACGGCGGAATCCTCCGATACGTCCTAAGAAAGATGCTCACAGGAGAAGGCTAAACAACAGACCCACTAAACTATTTTAAAATTCCTGTCTCAGGAAGCTCTAAACCCGCTGTGGCCCTGAGCTTCTCAGCGCACCTCTGGCAGAACCTGAAGGACTTGTTATCCACATCTCTAAGCGAGTTGCTAAAGGACATCACGCAGCTCCTTCTAGGGCAGTGTGTAAGGCCCATCGTATGTCCCAGCTCATGCACAGCCTCCTTCAGGGCCCTCTCGAAGTACTTCCCCCACCTTATCGACTTCAGCCTCCTTAGATAGATGACCGCATAGCCCCCACTTAGCATGGCCTCTCCAAACACAAAGTTTAGGCCGGGCACATAGGCGTCCAGATCGGCGATCCCAAGCACCTTCTCACCCTCCCTCACCCGAACCTCGTCTGAAAGGAACCTAAGTATCCTGTCGCTGTTATACTGGTATCTGAGGAGCTCCAGGTAGTCCAGCCTCATCTTCTCAATTATATTTACAGTTCCATTGATTCTACATTCCACGCCGAACACGGCGTTTAACCCTTCACAGAGCTTTACTAGCAGCCTCCTCTCTATGGGGGTCAGAGGGACTATGCGGATTAACCTAACCCTTCCTTCTGACATAGAGCCTTAACCCCTCAACCTTTACGACCTCTATCTCCTCCCCAGCCTTTATCTCCTCGCTAGAATACGCTGTCCAGAGGTCTGACGCCACAAGCACAACGCCGGGCTCGCCAGGCTTTATATCACTCTTGGCAACCCCTGAAGCCCCAACAAGGCTGCTTAGATCCATCAAGGGCTTCTTCTTCATTATGCTTGAGATCTTTTGCATGTAGAATACGAAGGCCCCCCCAATGAGGCTTACAGCCACGAATATGACGCCTTCAGGCACCCTGAATCCCTTGTATGGCTGCTCGCCATATATGACGAAAAAGGCTATTAGGAGGGTTATGACGCCCGCGATTCCAAAGACCTGGACACCCGGCTTCTTTAGCTCCAGTACAAAGAGGGCTGCCGAAAGTATCAGCAGGAATATTGCTACGGGACCCGGCTTAAGGACACTTATCCCTATCAGAGCTAGGAGCACCATTACGAGTCCCGCTGCGCCAGCTATCGTTGTGCCCGGGCTTAACAACTCAAATATCACAAGCAGTATTCCAAGCTCGAGAAGCAAGTATATTATCATGGGCTCCGAGATCACCGAGTAAAACTCCTCGACGATGTTTGGTCTAACGTAAACCACATCGGCGTCCGCTAAGCCCAGCTTCGCCAATAGGTCATCCATCCCTGGCGACGTAAAATCTATAAGCCCCTTCTCAAGGGCCTCTGTATAGGTATACATCCTGTTCTCCAGGACCATCGCCACAGCAAGCTCGACCCGTGGATCGCCCGAACCATACCTTCTCTCGGCCAGCATCTTCATCCTTGAGGAAGCGTAGCTTACAACCTTTTCGTCGGGGGGTATAGGCTTACAGGCACCTATAACGGTGTCAGGAGCCATCACCAGGATATCCGAACTCATAGCTATGAAGGCACCTGCAGAAACAGCCTTTCCACCAACAGGGTAAACGTAGGCGATTACCTTCACTCGGGAGGCTAGGAGCATGTCAATTATCTCATCCATCGATGAGAGCAGACCACCGTACGTGTTGATTCTTAAAATCAGTGTAGCGTTGTTGTCTTCCGCCAAACCAAGCGCCCGTCCAACCAGCCGGACAGTTCCAGCATTAATGGTCTCAGAGACATCGACAACCACTACCATCT
>WAQG01000060.1 GCA_015520395.1 Candidatus Geoarchaeota archaeon | reverse complement strand
TAGCTACAGCTCCCCCACCAACTCAACTACCTGAAGGCGACTATTAAATATTGACGTTTAGAGGCTCTACTTGCTCTTCACTTTAAGCTCGCTGTAGGCGGCGATCAGCTCATCTAGCAGGGCTTTGCCCTCACCAGGATCTATCACGGCGGCCGAGGAAGCGGCCACATCTATCCCGGCATACTCGCCCAGCTTCTTCTTACTTGGAACATAGAGGTATGGGACGTTTCTGTCCTCGCAGAGGAGCGGCAGGTGGGCAACTATTTCAGGCGGATCGACGTCCTCCGCTATTATTACGAACTTAGCAACTCCCCGCTCAACGGCCTTCGTTGTCTCGTTTACCCCACGCCGAACCTTCCCGGTATCCTTGGCGATTCTAACTAGCTCATATACCTTCTCAACAACCTCACTCGGCACATCAAACTTCACATAAAACGGCTTTTTGGACACATCGCTCACCTCCGGCTCATAGCTCGTCCCATCTCTCAAGACTCTTCAGGTATAAAAACTTACTCGTGGGCATAATAGAAGATGAGCTCCTCGCCCGCTTCATCAAGCCTAACGAACCCGTATCTTATGAACTGCACAATATCGTCCACCTTGAGCGACCTAAGTCCAGGGTCGCCGAAGCCCGACTCAACGACGCCGGGCTTAACAATCCTGACCGGGACAGCCCCGCTGACTGGAACCCACTGGACGATAGGAAGCCCTCTCCTCTTAGCATACTCAGGATCATCTCCAATAGACCTAGCCTTAACCAGATGGTTCTTGACCGAAGCCACCTCTATGTTGGTGAGGCCGATTAGCCTAAGTTCCAAGCCAGGCTTAACAAGTCCGCCCTCAACGTCCCCTGCATCTATATAGAACTCCGGCGACCCACATGGTATCCTCCTGACGCCGCGTTCGGGGTAGCTTGGGTGTCTGGGGAGCTGACCGTACGACTTTCCAAGGCCGTCAATCATTACTTTAAAAGGCTTACCACCCTTCGACACCCTTACAAACATATACCTCTCAGCAACGGGCTCGATGTACCTCTTGTTAGCTGCTACAAGGTTCTCCCAGCTCACCGTAACCTCGGAGGGCTTCACACCCACATCTATGATCAGATCTCTGATAGCTTCGGGCCTTATCCCCCTCCTTCTAAGGGCCCTCAGCGTTCCAAGCATAGGGTCGTCCCAACTCCTAAACCTGCCCTCCCTTATCCCCTTGACGATCTTGGACTTTGAGAGAACCATGCCTTCAAGCTTCATACGCCCGAAATGTATGAACTCGGGGGTGTCCCACCCCATGTGCCTGTAGAGGAATTTCTGCTTGACCGTGTTTGTTAGGTGTTCTTTAGCCCTAAGGATGTGAGTGATACCCATCAGGTGGTCGTCGATTGTTACAGCAAAGTTGTAGGTTGGCCAGGCCCAGAACTTCTTCTCCGCAACGCTCGGCCTTGGATGGGGGGACTTGTTTGGATCCACTATTCTAAAGGCAACCCAGTCCCTAACGCTGGGATCCGGGTGGGAAAGATCCGTCTTAACCCTAAGGACAGCCTCCCCCTCCTTAAAGCCCCCGCTAAGCATCTTATCCCAGAGCCTAAGGTTCTCCTCCACAGAGTGGCTTCTGTGTGGACACGCCCTTCCAGAATCCCTTAAAGCCTTAAACCTCTCTCGGGAACATAGGCAGACATAGCCGCCCTCCCGCTCTATGAGCCTGCGGGCATACTCATAGTAGATCTCGATCCTGTCGGACTGAATGTACTCCTCATCCCAGCTGACACCCAGCCACTCAAGATCCCTCCTAATATAATCGTACTCGGAGGACTCGTCTGGATCTAGGTGGAGAATGGGCCTTTTAATCTTTGGATCTGTGTCCTCAAACCTCAGTATAAACTTCCCGTCATACATCCTTGCATACTCGTGTGAAAGGATCACTGGGCGGGCGCTTCCAAGGTGGAGGGGGCCGTCGGGATTGGGGGCGAACCTCGTAACAACCCTTTCATAGCGCTCAACATTGGGGAGGGGTGGTAGGCCTTTCTTAGCCTCGGCCTTCGAGACCTTTTCCACCCTCCACCCGGGCCAGACCTCATCCAGCATAGCCTCCTGCTCATCTAAGCTCATCGAATTAACCTTCTCGACTACACCCTCAACGATCTTCCTAAGATCCCGGGCAAACCTCCTTAGCTCGGGCCTTTCTGAGAGTAACTTTCCAATAACCGGCTTAACCCTAGCTTTCCCACCGAACTTCACAGCGTTACGTAACGCGAGCCTCCATATCAGCGCCTCGACATCCTTGTCAACAACATCCATCCTCAGAACTCCCTCTCAATAATGAACTCAGCGAGGCCCTTTAAGTGTTCCTTATGAGGCCCATCAGGTAGAGCATCAAGTGCTGCCACAGCTTTTAAGGCGTATTTCCTGGCAACCCCCATTGCGTACTCCTTCGCCCCGCTCCTTTCTATCACTGATATGGCCTTAGAGATCTCCGAGCGCCGGGCATCCCTCTTTCCAAGGGTTCTTAGAAGAAGCTTCTTTTCGGACTTTTCAGCCTTCTTGAGGGTATAGAGCACCAGGATCGTTTTCTTGCCCTCCCTTATGTCGCTTCCGACAGGCTTTCCAGTGACCCTTTCGTCGCCGAAGATCCCCAGTATGTCGTCTATTATCTGGAAAGCTATCCCAATATACCTGCCGAAAACGCCCATCTTCGAAATAGTTCTACGCTTCCCGTCGGCTATAATAGCCCCCAGCTTTGCCGAACACTCGAAGAGCGCCCCTGTCTTAAGCCCGATCATCTCAATGTAGCTTGAGATACGCACTTTTCGCATTTTTGGAAAAGTCATATCTAAACCCTGCCCAACAGCGAGCCTTAGAACAGCCTTAGAAAGCTCCTCATAGGCCATCTGAACACGGGAGGCCCTGACACCGACCTCCCTTAATTTGCCTAGGCTGGTGAAGGCTAGGGCGTAGAGAACATCACCAGCCAAAATTCCCGTTGGAACACCCCAAAGAGTATGCACCGTCCGGATACCTCTTCTAAACTGGTCGTTATCCATTATATCATCATGGATCAAGCTAAAATTATGTATAAATTCGACTGCCATAGCCCCGGGGAGAAGCCGGTCGAGGTTGGCCCCAAGGCTCCTACCAACCTCAACGACAAGGTATGGCCGGAGCCTTTTACCACCACCCTTTATGAGGTGGGCCGACGCCTTGGCAAGCCCTTCAGGCCTCACATTCTCCTCTATAGCCCTAAGAATCTCCCGAGTGACTATTGCTTTAACCTCCTCAAGCTCCTCCCTCCACAACATCAACAACACCTCCTAGCCCATGTTGACGTGTCTATTCCTCTAAGCTCCAGCCACTCCCTCACCCAGCCAGTGATCACCAGAGGCCTCTCTCTAAGCTCCCTTAGATTACTGGCATTAACACTAAACATAGCCACCCTTAACTCCTCGATATACCTTTTTAAAAGGTTCTTGGCCGCTTCATAACCATCCTTTAGGAGGGCTTTAAGAACAGGTCTGGCCACAGCAACGGCGACGGCCCCCAACGCTAGAGCCTTAGCCGCATCCAACCCACTTCTTATACCTCCACCAGCTATCACTGGCAGCCTCGTGTTGTAGACCGTCTCCGCAAGGCTGACGGCCGTGGGCACCCCCCAGTCCCAAAAGCTCTTTGCAATACTTGCTTTCAACATGTTTCCATTTTTGAGGGCCCTATAGTACTCTATGGCCGCCCAACTGGTTCCTCCCGCACCGTCAACCTCCAGCCCGCCTACACCTAAAGACTCAAGGACTATTACATCCTCCTTAGAGAACCCGAACCCTATCTCCTTAGCTATGACTGGAACTCCGAGGCCAGCTGTAATATCCTTTAACACAGTTTCCCAGCCCTCAAAGTTAGGTGTTCCATCTATCTGAACGGCCTCGTGAACCGGATTAAAGTGAACCGCTAATGCATCTGCGTCGATCATCTCGACCGCTCGTTTAGCACCCTCCAACCCATATTTCTTAAGCTGTGACACGCCTATGTTACCCATTACAAATATCTCCTCGCCCCCGACCTCCCTAACGACTGAAAATGTCCTCGCATATATAGGGTTCTCAAGGGCCGCCCTCTGGCTTCCAACCCCCAGCCCCAGGCCAAGCTCAGCCGCCAACTTAGCCAACTCCCCATTAATCTTCTCAGCTCCTTTAAAACCTCCAGTCATAGCACCTATTATTATCGGTGCTTGCAGCTTTTTACCGAACAGTTCAACTCCAAGCTCTATCTCCTCCAAGTTTAAGCTCGTTGTAGCTCTGTGTATAAGCTCAACATGCTCAAACCCGGTTGTCTTACCCTTGAAATCCACATCCTCGTTGATAGCTATTGAAATGTGCTCCGCTTTCCTCACCTCTATGCTAGGCATCCTATTCACCTCTTATGACCGTGCCTATTGGAACTTCCCCCTTTAAAGCCTTTTTCAGCGCATTATGCCTCCCACCATTTATGAAAATAACTTCTATGCCCATTCTCGCGGCCTTTAAAGCTACCCTTAACTTCTCAGACATCCCCCCAGTAACATCTATACCCGGCCTCCCAATGTCGACTGTTCCCAGTATTTTGGCGGAAACCTCCCTGAGAAGCTTAGCCCTAGGATCGAGCTTAGGATCCGAGGTATAGATGCCATCCACATCTAGGCAAAAAACTATTCTCCTAATGCCTAGCGTGACGGCGGCGATGTACGCTAACTCATCGCCGGAAACTATCCTAAACCCACTTTCCAGATCCATGATGACGTCCCCAAATATGACAGGCGTGAACCCATTGGCGTAAGCCTCCTCTATACCCTCGAAGTAAACCGACCTGTTAGGAGCGCCCACCATATAACTGTGAGGTGGGAAGGAGATCGCTGGGATCCCATGCGCAAGTAACGACTTCGTCACAATCATGTTAAGCTCGTGCATCGCGTAGATCGTGAGGGCAGCACCCATCAAAGAGCTTTTTCTGATACCAAGGTGTACATTGTGCCTCTTTGCAACATAGTGACCAAAACTTCCACCACCATGAACCACCACTGTTCTTACACCGGATTCCGCGATCTCCCTAGAGAGCCTATTAATTGCCTCAATCTTAGGAGCCTTAAACCTCTCCTTAAAGGTTATCACGCTGCCCCCAAGCTTCACAACAGCCTCCATTGGTGTCACGTTAGAATCCTCGGGACATTACATTTAAAATATTTTTCAGACCTAAATTAGTTCGGAGAGAAGTTCTAGGTGGAAGGATATGAGCATGGCCTCAGCACCGGGCGTGGCGTTTCTATCAGGCGATAAGCCACTCCTAGGTGATGCTTCAAGTATAGTCGTCGCGTTATCTAAGAGAATCGTGATTGAGGCAGAGAGGGCTAGGGG
>WAQG01000059.1 GCA_015520395.1 Candidatus Geoarchaeota archaeon | reverse complement strand
GGATGGAGCGATACTTCTAGCCAGCCTAACTTAACAGTATCTAGTCTGGATGGGAAGTGTTTTTATGAGGTTTTTGTATGTAGTCTTGGGTTGAGGCTGAAAAGGTATGTTGCCATCTTCATAGGGTTTCTAACAATTTTTCTGTTAATCCCCTACCTAACTCATGGAGGGGTCGATTGGGGTCACCCCCGTGGAGGACTCGCGATATTTGGACTCCTGTTCTTCAACCTTAATATGATAGCCGTGGTGCTCATGGCGTCCTTCGTTTTTGCACTTGAGATAACCGCCATCTACATACTTATTGTTAGGAGGAAGGAGATACTCGAAGCTTTAAAAAGGGCTGGGTTTAAAGGCGGGAGGAGGAGTTGGGTTCTCGAGATTCTAGCACTCCTAATCATAGCCGCCATACTTTTTGCCTTGTCATCCGCCCATGGGCCGGGCGAAGCACAGAGAACCATTGGGGCGGGACAGTTCAACGCCACTACGCTCATCACAGCGCAACCGCAAAGCTCACCTCTACAGTACGGCTACCTAAACTTTACAGAGCCCTCGATACCCGTGGCGCACCAGCTGATGAGGCTTTACGGGATCCTGGCATTGGTTCTCGTCATCGTCTTCTCAATAATATTAATAAGGCTGGTTACACCGAGCCCCGGGTTTGAGGAGGTGGAGGAGCGAAGGGAGCTTGCCAGGGTGATCGAAGAGACTGTCCGTAGGCTTAGGGTTGAGGGTGACGCCAGGAAGGTGATAGTTGACTGCTACCTAGAAATGTGTAGGCTTCTCTCCGAATTTGCCAGGAGACCCCAACCCTTCGAGACCCCCAGGGAGTTCAAGAAGGTCATACTTGAGAAATACCCCGAGCTGCCCGAAGGGCCGTTGGAGAGCCTGACTACGCTTTTTGAAGAGGCGGTGTACAGCAGGCATGAGCTTGGGGAACCCCAGGTTAAAACCGCCATAAAGTCGCTTGAGGATCTTCAGGCGGCGTTATATGAGCTTTATTAGGCTGAACCCACTATTCACCAGTGGGGTCGGCATGGGGCTGCTTACCGTCCTCAAGTTTGGGATCCTGGCGGCGGGCTACCTGATCATTGGGGTGATCATCTGGGCTTCCCTTAGGGGCGGGGAAGCAGGGTCTGGGCTCCTAGCGCTCAGCCTACTGACAATAGGTTACCTCTCCCTCCTCACACTCTACGCTTTGGGAGGAATTGTGGACTTATCGCTTAAGAAGAGGGCCAAGGCGGATTTTGGCGTTATTGGAAAGGAGTACAGGCTGGTCTCGTCATGGCTCCGGGGGAGCCGGGGGGCTGGGGCTGAGGTGGCGGAGAAGGTTAGAAGTATTCTGGCTAGGGCTGTGGCTATAAAATATGGGCTTGATCTGACTTCTGTCTGGTCTATGGATTTTGATAGGCTGGCCAGCCTTATTGGGGATAGGAATGCTGCGAGCCTCATTGTTAGCCGTAAAGGGAGGGTTACGGTCGGCGAGGTTGAAAGAATGCTTAACTTGGTGGAGGAGATGCTGGGATGAGGGATGTAAAGGCCTTTGTGGACAGTATTGTTAGGGAGGTTTCGAAGGCTATAGTGGACAAGGAGAGGGTTATCAGGCTGGTTCTCTACACGATGCTTGCCAATGGGCATGTGCTTATAGAGGATTACCCGGGACTCGCCAAAACCATGCTGGCAAAAAGCCTTGCCCGCGTAATGGGGCTCAAATTCAGCAGGATCCAGTTCACGCCGGACCTACTGCCCTCCGACATCACAGGGTCCAACGTTTTTAATCAGAGGAGTTTGGAGTTTGAGTTTAGGCCTGGCCCTGTTTTCGCCAACATTGTTTTGGCTGATGAGGTGAACAGAGCACCACCAAAAACCCAAAGCGCCCTCCTAGAAGCAATGCAAGAAAAACAAGTAACAATAAACGGAAAAACACACAAACTACCAGACCCGTTTACCGTTATCGCCACCCAGAATCCTATAGAGTATGAGGGAACATACCCACTCCCAGAAGCCCAAATCGACAGATTCATGATAAAGATAGGGATAGGATATCCAAGTCTCGGAGGGGAGATAGAGATACTTAGGAGGAGGGTTGCTAGGAGGTCTGATGAGGTTGAATTAAGGGTCGTCGCAACGTCTGAGGATGTGGTTAGGGCTAGGAGACGCATAGAGGATGTATATATCGATGAGGAAATTATGCGCTACATTGTTGAGATCGTCAGGGCGACTCGAGAGCATCCGAACGTTGAGGTCGGTGCGAGCCCTAGGGGCTCCCTTGCGCTGTTGAAGCTGGCCAGGGTTAAGGCTGCGGCCGAGGGTCGCGACTACGTGGTGCCCGATGACGTAAAATCCGTGGCCGTGCCAGCTCTCCATCACAGGCTTGTCTTGAGATCCGAGCTCTGGATAAAGGGTGTGAAGCCTTCCGAGATAGTTCTCCAGATCCTTCAGAAAATCCCAGTTCCAAAGATGGTAGAGTGAAATGACGCTGGCTAGGGCAGCTCTACTCATCGTAGGGTTTACCTCCATATTCCTTTCAGTTCTCTATGGCAGAGGAGAGCCGCTGATAGGGCTTGCCGCATCCATACTGGTTCTCACGCTAGCCCTGGCCATGTCCCCCGAGGGGAACGCGATTTCGGGGTCGATACACGTCGAGTACATGAGGCTGAGGGTGGGCGAAAGGTTGCCCGTCAAGCTCGTAATGAGGAATGCTTCACCATACAGGGTCTACGTTTTTTACCGGCTTGAGCTGCCCGGAAACCTGCGGGTGGTTGAAGGACATCCCGAGGGAAGAGTTACTATCGACGGTGGCGAAACCCTCGAGGAGTCGGTGATCCTGGAGGCCCTTTCTAGGGGACATGTGGAAGTAGGGCCCCTTAACGTGGAGTATGGCGACCCCCTGGGGATATATAAGAAGCGGGTTTGCGCCGCCTCCCCTGTGTCTGTGGCGATTCTGCCCAGGTATATGGAGCCCTCAACGGTTGAGGTGAGATCCATGTATACGGGGGCGTGGCCAGGCTCCGTTAGGTCGAGGATGAAGGGGCGAAGCCTGGAGTTCTACGCCATAAGGAGGTATGTGCCGGGGGATGAGTATAGGAGGGTTAACTGGAGGGCCACCGCTAAAAGGGGGAGAATTATGGTCAACGAGTATGAGGATGAGAGAGTCACCGATTCGGTCATAATAGTCGACATAAATGGATACAGCTATGAGACGCCCTATGAGTCCGAGGTTGTAGAGTCGGTGGTGAGTGGGGCTGCAACGATGGCCGCAACACTACTGATGCAGGGGAACAGGGTTGGGTTGATAATCATGGGTGGGCGGCGAATATGGATCAGGCCTGGTTTCGGCAAGAAGCACCTCTTAAAAATCCTCCATGGGCTGGCAGAGGCAGTGCCTGGAAAGGAGTTGAGCCTGAGCAACGTCCTGGCTCTCCTAGTCCCATTAATGTTGAGGAGGGGAACCCAGGTTTTCATAGTTACGGGCCTTTTAGACGAAACGCTTCCGAGGGCCGTTGAATCCCTCCTAGCCGAAGGGTTCGGGGTGGTTGTGATAGGCGTTGTGAGGCCGTTTGGAAGTGGTGATAAGGCGTGGAGGATAGCCTTGAGGCTCGTTGAGGCGGAGAAGATGCTTGTATCGAGTGAGGTGAGGAGGCTTTGCCCTATTGTTATATGGGATGGCGTTTCAAGGCTTCCCTTAGCTGTTGGGAGGACGCTTAGGGCCTTAAGGGGGGTTAGGCTTGCTCCAAAGAGATAAGGCCCTCATCACATTCATCTCGCTGGGAGCTCTGAGCACAGCACCCTGGATACTTGCTGGCTGGGTTTGGGAACTCATACTATACTGGATCTTCCAGTCAACCTCTTATATAGCAGTCCTTAAGGGGCGCAGTGGGCTGAGCTTTTTAACTGCGACCTGCGCGTCCATCACGGTTCTCGCCGCCCTATCTATTAACCCGCTGCCCAGCCCCACCCCCCTTTCACTACTTCTACTTATTTATGCCCTAACAATACCGCTGATAGCGCCACCCACCATATCGCTCTTTTCAAACAAAGTTGACGAAGCTTGGGTAAGAAGGGTGTCAACCTTCTTAGCTATGGTTATGATCGGGGAGGCGGGGATCTCGCTCCTCTCTATGCTCATAGTGAGGTCAAGGCCGACGATACCAGAGTTGCTCATTCTTACAGCTATAGTATCACTCATACCTGTCATACTAGTTAAAATAGAATAAATAATGGATGTGGAATGGTGTTTAATTAGATATAGTCGAGCCAATGCTTATACTTTTCGACCTTCCCCTTAACAACATCGAAATACATTCTCTGGAGCTTACGGGTAACAGGCCCTGGCCTCCCATTTCCTATGACTATTCCATCTACGTTTATAACTGGCGTCACCTCAGTCGCAGTTCCTGTCAAGAACACCTCATCGGCAGTATATACATCCGCCAAGGTTATTTCCGATTCATGGGCAGAATAGCCCAGATCCCTAGCCAGCCTTATTATCGTCGCCCTGGTTATCCCAGGAAGGATGCTGGCGTATAGCGGGGGCGTGAACAGCTCCCCATCCCTAACAATAAATATATTCTCCCCAGTCCCCTCGGAGACCATGCCCCTATAATCCAGCATTAAGGCTTCATCGTAGCCAACATCCCTGGCCTCCATCTTAGCGATGGCTGAGTTGATATAGTTGCCAGTGGCCTTCGCTTCAAGGGGGAGTGATTGGGGCGGTATCCTTCTCCACGCTGAGGTCTTCAACCTAACGCCCCGCTCCAACGCGCCCCTACCCAGGTATTCACCCCACTTCCAGGCAGCGATCGCAACTCTAACAGGTATGCCGCTGGGGTCGACTCCCAGCTCCTTATAACCCCTGAAGACTATGGGCCTAATGTAGCACTCCTCCAGCTCATTCTCCCTAACAACCAGCTTCATAGCCTCAAGTATCTCCTCCTCGCTGAAGGGTATTTCCATCCTGTAGATCTTGGCCGAGTTGAACAGCCTCTTAACATGGTCCTTACCCCTGAATATGGCGGTTCTTCCATCAACTGTCCTATAGGCTCTAACACCCTCGAAGACGCCCGTACCATAGTGGAGGGCGTGTGTCAGCACGTGAACTTTTGCTTCTCTCCAAGGAACGAGTCGTCCGTCCATCCAAATATATTTAGACTCCTCCACAGAAATTCACCAACTAAAACTTCTGGGGCACTCTATATATTTCTGTCCTTACTTACCATTTAAATAAGCCCATTTAATGAATTGTAATTGAAAAAACGTAACGAAAATACGGCTGTTAGAGACGATACAACAGGTATGTAGGTGTAAATGGAGGTTTAAGTTTTTATGCATAGCATCCTTAATCGTTTGGGTGTTGGCTATGGCTCCGGAGAGGCAGCTAGTGGCGGTTATTACCAGCTTTAGAAGGGGGCCCAACACCCAGAATGACAGGGAGGTGTTATTGAGAGTTGAGGGTGTAACCAGCGTCAGCGAGGCGGGAAGGCTTGTTGGTCGTAAGGTTCTGTTAATCGACTCCAAAGGAAACAGGTTTAAAGGCCGCATAATAGGTGTGCATGGGAAGCGAGGGACGCTGAGGGCTAGGTTCACCAGGGGGTTGCCGGGCCAGGTGCTGGGTAAGCGTTGCCTGGTTATTTCTTAAAACCGGAGGCAATCTTCCAATGAATATTAAGGATACGCGTGTCGTGCTTATCCACTATGTTATGCCTGAATATGCAAACCCTGTCGGCTTCCTATATGGCGGCAGGATGATGGATTGGATAGCGACAGCCGGAACCCTTGCCGCCTCAAGAGTGGCTAAAGGCATAGTGGTTCTGGGAAGCATGGATGACATATTCTTCATAAACCCCGTGAAGGTAGGCGACATAGTAACACTGACGGCCCAGGTCGAGTATGTCGGGAGATCCTCTATGGAGGTTAGCGTGAGGGTCGAGTCGGAAAACCCCGAGACCGGAAAGTCCAGGCTTGCAACATATGCATACCTAGCCTTCGTAGCTGTAGACAGGGAGGTAAGGCCGCGGCCGGTCAAGGTCAAGATAGTTCCGGGTGATGAGAATGAGAAAAGGATCTATGAGAACGCCAAAAGGAGGCGGGTGGCCAGGATGAGAAGATTAGCCGACAGGAGAAGGAAGGTTATGGATACCTCCGACCCAACCCAGGGGCTCCGGTGGAGGCTGGAGTCGCCTAGGGCGGTTTTTCCGGAAGACACGTTCATAGGGAACATAATGTTTGCCGGTAAGCTCCTAATGATGATAGATGAGGCTGCAGGCATACTTGCCTCAAGGTATGCGAGAGGCGCGGTGGTAACCGCTGGGATCGACGCAATGGATTTCTATGCTCCAATAAGGGTTGGGGAGGCTGTAAGGCTCATGATAGGTTTAAACTATGTGGGGAGAACCTCCATGGAGCTGGGAGTTAAGGTTGTCGCCGAAAACCTCGTCACCGGGGAGGAGAAACACACCTGCACCGCCTATCTCACATTCGTCCATATAGGGGATGATGGAAGGCCACGCCCCCTCCCTAGATACAGCCCTAGGAGCCTGGTTGAGAAGAAGAGGTGGGCTGAGGCGGCCCTCAGGAGGGAGGCCAGGCTTGAAAGGCTTAGAAATTTAAAGAGTGAACTTAGCATGTATAGTAGGTATGAGTGATAAGGTATTGGAGCTTAAGAAGCGGATATGGGCTATTGAAGCGTTGAAAGTTATGGTTTCGATATATAGTCATAAGGAAATTGCAAAGATGTTCAACATATCAAAGCCCGTGCTTAGCAGATATGTGAATGGCCATGTATTACCCAAGCCAGAGAGGGCTGAGGAGATACTGAGACTTTTCAGGGAGAAGTACCTAAGGGAGGCTGTTAGGAGGAAGGTGAAGGTCTCCAACGGCGTGATAGACGTAATGGAGCTCCTCTCGAATGTAAGGCTCCTTAACCACATAGCCCTCGACGTGGCCTACAGCTTTGACTACATCGAGGTAAACCGAATATTGACCAAGGAGGTGGACGGCGTCCCCCTAGCGGTCCTAGTAAGCAATGCCCTAGGGGCGGATCTGATAGTTGCTAAGGGGAGGAAGGAGCCGGGCATCGAGAAATTCTATGAAATAAGGCAGACATACTCGTCTGGAATATACAGGTATATCTATATACCAAGGAAGCTCCTGAAGCCGAGGGACAAGGTGCTCATAATAGACGATGTTGCAAGATCGGGATCAACCATAATGGCCCTGGTAGATGCGGTCAGGATGGCTAAAGCTAAACCTATAGGGGTTTACGTCATAGTGTCGCTGAATGACGTCGTGGAAAAACTAAGCTCAGTCTATAAATTTCCAATAAAAAGTTTGATAAAAATAGGGGAAGCTGTTTAGGTTACTCCTTACCCAAAATCCTCTTAAGCTCCTCTATCCTGGCCTTAACCCCCTCGAGCTCCTCCTTCAAATCCTCGATCATACCCTCCAAGCTCTCCTTATAATCCTCCAACATCTCAAGCTCCTGCTCAGGATCCAATGGAGGTGGCGGTGGCCAGGGCCCCCACCCCCAGCCATACGGATAGCTGGGCGGTGCATAGGGTGGCATGTAGCCAGGCTGCCATGGCCCATAGCCACCCCATCTAAACCTCCTGTACCGCCTTCTCCTACTATAACCACGGCCAGCCCCGCTCATCGCCTATCACCAGGTATAATACCACCAGGGGACATAATATGTCCATGGGTAGGGTGTGGCCCAGTGGTACCATGGGCTAAACCAGTATGGGTGTCTTCTCCACCAGTCCCAAGCATGGGGCATTAGGAAGAGCCAGCAAGCTCCCCTGCCAAATACCCATCCGGGCCTCACCCAGGGTGGTAGATAGCTGAACGGGCCTTTTCCGGGCCAGGGTCTCCACCATCCTCCTTTCCATCCCACAGCTATCACCACGTAGACATACTAGCGCTGTGGATATAAGTTTTGTGCATATGCACAAAATTAGACCGGCGAAATCTCTAACGGCCTGCCTTCAACGAGGGCAGCGGCCACCTTCTTCCTAGCACTCCTGAGGAGCCGCCACAGCGTGCCCCTAGATATTCCCATCCTTATAGCCGCCTCATTCTGGCTCAAGTCCTCATAATAAACTAGCCTGAAGGCCTCGTACTCGTCGGGGGCCAGCCTTACCGGCGGCTTTGGGGATGGGATACCATTTTTATATGGTATGAAGATCGTTCCTATGGGCGGCCTAAGTCCAAGTATCCTGGGCTTCGGGGGACGGCCGCCCCTATGCCGCCTCACCCATCTCCATGGGCCCTGCAACCCGCCTAACCCCTTAACCTATCCATGAGGCTTCTCGAGATACGCGTTATTGAAACCCCCAGAGCCTCATTTCCGACCTTGGCAATCTTAAACACATCTCTGCCAAACACCCTTGACCCCCTACGCTCTAGAGCTAAGCCCACAACCATCCCCCCATCAAGAAGGACCTTAAGCTCCCATCTCCTGGAGGGCTGGGGAACTACTATGAGGAGATAAGGCCTTGTATCAAGCGACCCAGCAAGTTCCTCCAATAACTCCTCAACATTTTTGTGGGATGAAACCCTCACGTCAACAACCTCCCCCTCAAGGGCTATGAGGCCTAGGTGAAGTGGATCATAGAGCCTTTTGCCTATACGTCTAAGGATTTCCTCACCCTCAAACCTTAACTTCGAGCCCTCCCTACCGACCGCCACCATTCCTTCAGATGACGGTGGGGGCGACGCTTCAACTGGTTTTTCTACTTTAACAGTGGTTTTCTCAACTTTAGCGGTAATAGGGCTTGGAGCAGCTGGTCTTGGCAACGCTGTGAGAACTCGGGGAGCCATACTTTTGAAACTATCTATCATGTCTCTTAAAAGAGAGCTTGAAACCCATTCCGGCTCATCTTTATAGGAAATTTCAACAGTCATCACAATCCTAGTGACATCTTTGGTGACCTCTAAGAGCTCAAACCTTATCAGGACCCTGTCAAGATCACCAATGCCCATGTGTTCCACTAGGGTGGGTCTTCGAGCGGAGGTTGAGAACTTGAGCTTAACGATGCTTCTAGTAGAAACGGCTCTTGCTCGAAGGAATCTTATGAAGAGAATGCCTGGGGCATGTCTTATATAGAAGGCGGCTGTGAACTTCCCATCTTCCCATCCATAGCTAGCCACGAACAGGCTAAAAAAGCCTCTTACAACATTTTCTATTGAGGAGAGGAAGTTGAAGACCACCTCTATGTTTGAGGAGACGGTGATGCTAGTACTACCTCGGGTTATACGCTCACCGATAAGAGACATGACTAAAAGATTAGGTTTTCTAAATGGGTATTAAATTTATGCATATTGGCTTGAAAGAGAGGTTGATGGAGGGTTTAGGATCGAGGTTTGCTTAAGAATAGTCAGGCCCTCTCCTCTTCAACTCCCTCCGTCATGTTCGCCCATCTAGCGAGTATGTAGAGGAGTGTGGACAGCCTATTTATATATCTCAGTACCTCGGGGTTCACCTCCTTCAGCCTGGATAGGGCGACTATCCTGCGTTCAGCTCTACGGCAAACAGTTCTGGCTATGTGAAGAATAGATGCAAGTTGAGAACCGCCCGGAAGTATGAACCACCTGATGGGCGGCAGCTTGTTGCCCACCTTCTCAATGACATCCTCAACCCACGCTACATGCTCCTTCCGAATCCTCTCAATCCTTAGTCCTGAGTCTAAAGGAGTCGCAAGATCTCCACCCAGTATGAAAAGCTGTCTCTGAACCTGCTTTATCACCCTACTTATCTCTGCGTTTCTGGAAATACTTAGAACAAATCCAAGAAAGGCGTTTAGCTCGTCAACCGCCCCGATAGCCTCTATCCGCGGGTCATCCTTCCAGACTTGATGCCCGCCAAGTATGCTGGTTTTACCCTCATCGCCCCTTCCAGTCCAGTACCTCATCTCAGATTAGCTCAGCGAGTATCTCCGCTATATCTTTAACCAGAACCTTCTCGTCGACGCCCTTTACCTTAGCTGCGTCGAAGAGCATTGAGAGGCAGAAGGGGCAGGCCACCGCTATCATGCCAGCGCCTGTCTCCAAAGCCTCATTAAGCCTTAGATGGCTTATAGCAACCCCCTCCTTTACCTCATACCATGAGTTTCCGCCGCCACCCCCGCAACAGAAGCTCCTCTCCCTGCTCCTCTTCATCTCGGCGAGGTCGAGGCCCAGGGATTCTAGCACCCATCGGGGCTCATCATAGATCTTGTTGTAACGGCCAAGGTAGCAGGGATCGTGGAATGTGACTATGCCTGAAGTCTTTCTAAGCTTAAGCCTCCCCGAACTCAACAGCTCATATATAAGTTGGCTGTGGTGGACGACCTCGAACTCTCCGCCTAGCCTGGGATACTCGTTCTTAAAGGTGTTGTAGCCATGTGGACAGTGGACTAGGAGCCTCTTAAACCTGTACTTCTTGAGGATGGAAATTGTTCTTTTAGCCAGGGCCTCAAAGACGAACTCCTCACCAAGGCGTCTGGCGGGGTCCCCACAGCAAACCTCCTTTCTCCCAAGGACAGCGAACTTCACATCTGCCGCCCTGAGTAACTTTATCACCGACTGGGCTATCTTGCTCAGCCGCTTATCGTACCCGGCCGCACAGCCTATCCAGTAAAGGATCTCGTACTCCTCGCCCTCGCTGGCTATAGGGACGTCCATCTCCTTAAGCCACTTAGCCCTCTCCTTCCTCGGCAAGCCATACGGGTTGTGTTTTCTCCCAAGGCTCTCAAGGGTTATCCTAGCGGTCTCCGGCACTCGCCCCTCGGTTAAGACGAGGAAGCGCCTCAGGTCGAAGATCGTGTCAATGTGGTTTATCAGCATTGGGCACTCATTAATGCAGGCCCCACAGCTGGTACACGACCAAAGTTCCGTTGGTGAGACGATATCGTCAAAAAGCCTTCTTGCCTCAGGCCTGTACATTTCCTCCCTCAGCTTAACTATTAGGAGCTTGGGGGAAAGCGGCTTCTTGCTGTTATAGGCCGGGCAAGCGTCCTGGCATCTTCCACACTCCATACATGCATCGAAACTCAGTCTCTGCCTCCAAGTAAACTCATCAACCCTTTCGACACCTATCTTCTCAGCCTCCTCGATCCCGGGTATAGACTTCAACGCTCCCATAGGCCTAGAGGCAGGGTAAAGCAGCATGTTGAGGGGGCCTATGAGTATGTGGTGGAACTTGGTGTAGGGGACTGACGCTATCCCCAGCATTGCCAGGGTTGAGTGAAGAAGCCATACGGCCGGGTATATGGAGGCTATCTGAGGCTGAGAATTAGTAATGGACCTGATGGCAACCGCCACCAGGTGCCCCACTGGGGCATACACACCCCACTCTGGGGATAGAGCTGCCTGTTCAAGGCCTTCGAGCAGGAAGCCGAGCAGGGCTATTAGGAGCAGCAATATGTGCATTGGGGCGAAGCCTCCCCTATTCTCCCTCAGCCCCTCAGGCTTTGCCACATATCTCCTGTAAGCAGCCATGACGACGCCAATAATCAGGAGGAGGCCCATAATATCCAGGATGAACTTGAAGACGAGATAGGGCGTCCCGGTCAGCAGGGGCTTTGAGAAGAACTTCATCGCTATGTCGATCTCGATCGTGTCCACCAGGGTTCCCACGAAAAGTGCCGCCATGCCCCAGAAGATGAAGAGATGCATCATTGCGGGGTATGGGTTCCGCCTTATCCTGGACTGGAGTATGCCCTCCCTCCAAACCCTAGCTACCCTGGCGGAGAGCGGGCCAGGATCCTCGTCATCCCCCCTACCCTTTTTCCAAACCCTATACTTATGGTAGAGGCCGTAAAGCCCTACGGCTACCGCGAGGAGGAAGAGGACATAGTGGATCAGCAGCACCCATTCTGGCACATTCCAGAGGAGTTCCGGCCGTGGGGTCATCTGGACTCAGCCTAACTCTTAGACTGTTTAAGCTTCTTTATCTCCTCGATCAGCCTTGGCACGACCTCGAAGAGATCCCCAACAATGCCGTAGTCGGCGAATTCGAAGATGGGGGCCTCGGGATCCTTATTTATCGCCACTATAACCTTAGAGTTTATGCAGCCAACCTTATGCTGGATCTGCCCGGAGATCCCGACGGCTATGTAGAGGTTAGGCGAAACTATCTTGCCAGTTAGGCCAACCTGGTGATCATGGGAGATCCATCCGGCATCCACCGCCGCCCTCGACGCACCTACAGTGCCTCCCAGAAGCTCGGCCAGCTCCCAAAGCATCTTGAAGGGCTCTGGCCCGCCAAGACCCCTTCCACCGGAGACTATAACTGGAGCCTCGGTTAGATCCATCATCTTCTTCTCAGCGGCAACGAAATCAACAACCCTATCCCTCACGCCTTCGATGTGCTTAGACGCGTCGATCACCTCGACCGCTGGCGACACCGGCTCCTCCAGCTCCTCTACAGGGAAGGTGTTTGGCCTTATCACAATTATGTAAGGCTCAGACCTCAGCCTGTAGGTCGCTATTATCTTCCCCATCTGGATGGGCCTCTTAACCCTCACAACCCCGTCCTCAACGATTATCTCGGTTACCTCCATAGCCGCTGGAACGCCGAGTTTGGCGGCAATCCTGGGAACCAGATCCCTCCCCATCGCCGTTGAGCCAACTACTATCATTGAGGGCTTCATCCTCTCAATGGCGTCAAGGAAGATGTTTCTGTAGGCCTCCCCGGAATACCTTGCAAGGAACTCGTGGTCGGCCACATAAAGCTTCTCAGCCCCGTATCTCCCTAGCGTCTCAGTAAGCCCACCCACGTTATGTCCTATCAGGAGGGCCGCCACAGGGCCACCAATCCTCTCCTTCAACCTCCTAGCCTCGCTCACCGCCTCAAATGCGACGCGCCTAAACTCCCCATCCCTCTGCTCGGCAAAAACCAGAATGCCACCCATCAACACCACCCCCTAAATCACCTTAGCCTCCTCCCTAAGCAGCTTGACGAGGAGGGGGACGGCTTCGGGGCCCTCGCCGACAATCCGTCCAGGCTTCTTCTCAGGCGGGTACTCCAGCTTCTCGATCTCCAAGCCCTCCTCACCCTCAACCTCAACGTCCTCGTACTCGATGGGCTTCCTCCTGGCCAGCGCGAGGCCCCTGAAGGACACGTACCTCGGCTGATTGAGATCCTTCTCGGCAGTTATCACGACGGGCATCTCAACCTCCACTATCTCCGCCGCCCCACCCTCGATCTCCCTCCTCGCCCTAACCTTCCCATCCAGTATCTCCAGCTTATTGACGCTACTCACACTAGGGATGCCAAGCAGCTCCGCGACCATCGTGCCAACCTGATGATTATTGTAGTCGATCGACCGCTTCCCGAAAAGCACTATATCAAACTCCATCTCGCTAAGCTTCCCGGCAAGAACCTTAGCAATCAGATATGGATCCGTTATGGGCTCCTCAGGCTGAAGAATAATCCCCCTGTCAGCCCCCATCGCCAGAGCCGTTAGAACAATATTTTCGGCCTCCTCGTCGCCAAGGCTCAGAACAGTCACCTCACCTCCAAAACGCTCCTTAAGACGAACAGCCTCCTCAACCGCATACTCGTCGTAGGGGTTCATCACCCACTCCAAATCCTCAGTCTCTATTGTTTTTTGGTTGGGGGCTATTTCGAGGGTGGCGGTTGTGTCGGGGACGTGTTTTACGCACACTACTATCTTCATTGGGGTGCTCACCCTGGTTAATGGGCTGTTTAACCTGATTTAAACCTAACCCGGCGAAACCTATACAGGCGGCATGGAAATATAGAAAACCTATACTGCGACGACAGGGACGCACGGCCGGGCACGCAGGGCTGGGGCAAGTTTATTATCGGTTAAGGCCAGCTTTTGATTGGGGACAAAAATTGTCCGCCGAAAGAATAATCAGGCGAGGCGCCCGGAAATTCGCCCAAGCCGAACTCAAAAAAATCGCAAGGACGCTTGATGAGGAGAGGAGGTTCCCCAGGGAGCTTGTAGACAAG
>WAQG01000058.1 GCA_015520395.1 Candidatus Geoarchaeota archaeon | reverse complement strand
CTCTTGCTGGTAGTTATTTTGTTGAGTGGCTTACTGATAGGGTTGAGGAGGAGGCCTGGAAGATAATATACAGGATCGAGGACATGGGAGGAATGATAGAAGCAATAAAGAAAGGATACCCACAAAGACTCATAGCAGAAAGCGCATACCGTCAGCAGAAGGAGATCGAGAGTGGCGAGAGGGTTGTTGTCGGGGTTAACATGTTTGTTGAAGAGGAGAAGCTGGAGATACCGATCTTGAAGATCAATCAGCCTGAGGTGGAGAGGAGGCAGATAGAGAGGCTTAAGAGGATAAGGGCCGAGAGGGACAATGCAAAGGTTAAGACGGCCCTGAGCAACCTTAGGAGGGCTGCGAAGAGAAATGAAAATATTATGCCACACGTTATTGAGGCTGTGAGAGTATACGCCTCACTTGGAGAAATAATGGGTGTCCTCAAGGAGGTGTATGGCGAATGGGTCGAGGTACCGATATTCTAGGTGGAGAGGCCGAAATACCGATAAGGAAGCGGATCAAGGTTCTAGTCGCGAAGCTGGGGCTCGATGGGCATGACAGGGGGGCTAAGGTTGTCGCTAGGGCGCTTAGGGATGCTGGAATGGAGGTGGTTTACACAGGGATCCGTCAGACACCGGAGCAGGTGGTCAATGCCGCCCTTCAGGAGGATGTGGATGTGGTTGGGATAAGCATACTTAGCGGCGCACACATGGCCTTGGTTCCAAGAGTGCTTGAGCTCCTTAGGGAGAAGGGGCTCGAAGATGTTATCGTCGTTGTTGGCGGCATAATACCGAGCGACGATATACCGAAGCTCAAGGCCATGGGGGTAAAGGAGGTATTCATACCTGGAACTCCACTAAACACAATTATAGAGTTTATAAGGAGAAGCGTGGCTGCTAAGCGTGGAGAGATGGGTTGAAACTTGAGGAGCTGCTTGAAAGGGCGCTGGCCGGGGATCACCTGGCCATCTCAAGGGTGATATCCCGCGTCGAATACCCTTCCAAGGAGGGTGCCTGGCTACTCTCCAAGCTACTTGCCAGAGCCGGGCAGGCCCATGTAATAGGGATAACCGGCGCTCCCGGCTCCGGAAAGAGCACTTTGATCGCGCGGCTTATCGAGAAGTATAGGGGTGAGAGGAGAAAGGTGGCTGTCGTGGCCGTGGATCCCTCGAGCCCATTTACTCAGGGCGCCCTTATGGGCGACCGTATACGTATGCAGAGGTTTGCGACGGATCCGGGCGTCTTCATAAGGAGCTTTGCAACTAGGGGTGAGAGGGGCGGGATATCGACGGCCGCCCTGCTGACCGTGGAGGTCTTCGACGGCCTAGGTTACGACAAGATCCTCCTGGAGACAGTGGGGGTCGGGCAAGTTGATGTCGACATTATGCACGCCGCCCACACGATCATCGTGGTCACAGCCCCCGGAGCGGGTGATGAGATTCAGGCGTTGAAGGCCGGGCTGATGGAGATAGGTGATATCTACGTGGTGAACAAGTCTGATAGGCCGGGCGCGACGGAGACCCTCAAGCAGCTGGAATTTGCCATTGAGGGAGGGATATTCAAGAGCCGTACCGGATGGAAGCCCATCGCCCTGAAGGTTTCGGCGGCCCTGGGCGAGGGTATAGGCGATCTTATCGAGATCATAGAGAGACATCTTACCTACATGTCTGAGGCCGGGCTGGTGAAGAGGAGGGTGGAGGAGAGGAGGATTCACGCCCTCAAGTCCATGATCCTATGGTTGGTTGAGAACAAGATCGATGAGCTTCTCAGCAGGCCTGAAGGCTCCAGCCTAGTTAAAGACGTGATTGATGGAAGAATACCCGTGTATACAGCCGCGCTGAAGCTTCTTAAACTCATCTAAACATCATGTGGCAGAGATATATATCTGGGATTAAGATAGTTGATTTAGTCCCGACATGAGCCAGCTAAGGCTTATCCACGCATCAGATTTCCATCTCGGGGTTAAGAGGCCAGGACACCTTAGGGCTGATAGGTTTAGCGACTTTGCTGAAAACATGCACGCCATCGCCAGGGAGGCTATCAGGAGAAACGTTGATCTTGTCATTATTGCTGGAGACGTTTTCCACAGCCCACGTCCCTCAAACAAAGCCCTCTATGAGTTTGCAAGGTTCCTCAACACCCTAATAACAAAAGGGATCCATGTAGTTGTTGTCAGAGGCAACCACGATGCCTCAACAGTGATTACCAGGCGGGGTGTTCTCGACGCGTTTGAGGAGATAGCTTCAACCAAAACTTCCAGTGCAAAGTGCTTCCATTATATGCCCAGAATAGGCTCGAGAATAATTTATACAAATTCGGGATCGAGAATCAGAGTGGTTTCACTGCCATACATCAAGCCTGTTGCTAAGGCTGGTGAAGACATTGTGGAAGCTATTGAGGAGACTAAGAGACAGGCACTTGAGGCTGTCGCGAGGGAGGCTGAGAAGGGCGGCGACGAGGACTTCAAAATACTTGTGGCTCACGTAACGTTGGCGGGAGCCTCCCTCGGATCTGAGAGGATCTTCGCCTCCCATATGCTTGAGCCCAGATTTGAGCTCGACGAGCTGAGTAAGATGGGATTTGACTACATTGCGTTGGGTCATGTGCATAAATGGCAGAAATGGCAGCTGGCTGGCGGGATCTATGCATGCTACTCCGGCTCCATCGAGCGTGTAGATTTCAGCGAGGCGGATGAAGAAAAGGGCTTTATCTTTATTGAGGGTACAGAGGGCGGATTTAAGCCCCGCTTCTTAAAGCTTGATGTTAGGCCCATGGTAAGAAAGAAGATGAGTCTTAGGGATAAGGGGCCGCTGTATGTTAACAGCCTTCTCTCTAGCCTAAAGGGGCTTACTGGGGCGCTTGTTAAGTTGATTGTGGAAGTTGACGAGGAGTCGAGGACCCGGTTTGAGGCTAGCCGGGTTGTTGAGGTTGCCCGGAGGCTCGGGGTTTTCGATATATACATTGATGTTATCGTTAGGGAGAGATCGATACTTGCATCTATACAGAGTAGGTTGTACAAGAGCGTCATTGAGGCATTTGTAGATTATATTAAGGCTCAGAGGCTCCGCCCGGACTTTGAGAAGCGGGTGATCGAGACCGGTTTAAAGCTCCTTGAAGAGTATTTAAGGGGGTAGGGATTTTTGACCCTGGAGAAGATAAGAGTTAAGAATTTTTTGGTGTTCAAGGGGGCACATGAGGTTCAGCTGGGCCCAGTCTCAATATTCTGTAGTGGTGAGAACGGTGCAGGTAAAACAACCTTGTTTGTCGACAGCCTAGGCTACGCGCTCTTCGGGCCCAGGGCTATCAGCTATAGGGGAACCGTAAGGGACATCATAGCCAGAGGGAGCAGTGAGTGTCAGATCGAAGTGATCTTCACCTATAGGGGACAACGCTATAAGGTTATAAGGAGGCATTCCAGCTTTGGTTCACAGGCTGAGCTTTACAGACATGAAGGTGGCCGTTTTGTTGCAGAGGCTAGAGGGGCTAGGGAAGTGGATGAGGCAGTATCGAGACTATTGGGCATGGATAGTGAGACCTTCTTCTCAACCGCAGTGATAAGGCAGGGGGAGATAGAGTCAATCATCCGTAAATCCCCAAGCGAATTCAGAAATATGCTCTTAGAGATTTTCAACATAGACTTCACCGAGATTAGGGAGCGTCTTAAGG
>WAQG01000057.1 GCA_015520395.1 Candidatus Geoarchaeota archaeon | reverse complement strand
TGTTTATATTATTTGTCATACATTAGTATATAGTTGTGTTTAGTGGTGTGTGTTGGCTGGCTAATTATATTTTTTGGGATAAATTTAAAAAATATATTTATTGTATCAATATATAGGTGTTAAGTATGGCCGCACCGGGCTTAGAGGCTGGGTTCCACGTGTTCTTCGCACTGCTTTCAGCCCTAGCTGGGGTTGCCATGCTCGCCCTGCTGTACAAGCAGGTTGGAGACAGGTCTACTATAAAGGCGTTGGGCGTCCTCATCGCTATCTTTGTCTGGCTCTCATGGATAACGGTGGCCCCTGTCTACGTTAATGAGTATGGGGCCGACAAGGCCATGATAAAGTCCTATGAGCATTTGAAGCCCGCCCATGCCCTTGGGATGGAGACTAAGGAGCACATATTCTACACTGGCCTCATCCTCGCAACCCTCGTATCGATCATAGCGTTTACGGTTGACCCTGCGACGTCGGCTGGGAGGAGGCTGCTGTTCTGGTCGCTGGTAATGCTTATTCTCGGATTCATAGTTCTTGACTTTCTGGGAGCCTGGATCGGGATATCCGCTAAGATTGCATGGATGTTGAAGGCTCAGGGTGGCGGGTGAGGTGGTGGCTGTGGAGAAGCTTAGCTTACTCGTCGGGTCGGTTGTGGGCTACATAATTTCGGCGCTGTTCAACTCGTTCCTTGTTATAGCCAAGGAGACGAACGAGGGTATCCATGAGTGGCTTGTAAGCGCCTTCGGCCATCACTGGATCGGCCATGGGATACTGGTCATCCTCGTCTTCATCCTGGGGACGCTCGTAGGGATGGGAATCTATAGGGGGGAGGAGCTGACGGACAGCCTGTCTCAGAAGCTGGCCATGTCCGTTGTTGCCTTCACGGTGATAAGCGTACTCCTCATCGCAGGATTCTTTGCAGCCCACCTCTAAAATTTTTTGACGTCTCCGGGGCCTGACCTGATTTGGGCTAGGTGGTCTAGGGGCTGGCTGCTAAGCTATAGTGCTCCCTAACACCCACCTCACCCCCCATCCTGCCGAGGTTCGTCACCCTTAGGTTGGGCATCCACCCAATCTTCTCCAGCCGCCCAGCCAGGTCTCCGGGGATGAGCACATGGTAGTTTGAGATCACCTTAGCCAGGAGCTCTTGTAATGTTTGCAGAGCTTCGTTACGGCTAACCTTCTAGCCTCGGGTTTCATTACGGGGTTTCGGAGGAACGGAGGCTTCCCACATCTTTGGTTCAGCAGCCCCTATCCAGACTTCAAACCCCCACATATCAGGGACTGCCACGCTACTTCAAGATAAAAACTCCCTGACAGTTACCCAAAAATTCTCTCTACCTATTTATGAAATAGCTCACGGTCAGCTCGCTGTTTAAGAGGCTCATGGCCCGTAACATTGATTATCGGCTTTATTAACTGTTATTCACCTTCGGTACGGTGTGAAATCGATCCCCCGAAACCTTTAAGACCCGTTGTGCCCCCTATAGGGATTTGGCTGGTCTGGGGTCTCGGGCGCTTTTAAGCGTCCTCCCCATCAACGTCTTCTCAAACTCCCCTCCCTGACGCGCTGGATCTGCCATTAGAAAAGCCTACATAGAGCGTCAAGCCTTCATTAGGCGTCTCAGAGGCGTCTCAATCAACGCTGCTAATTAGCCTTCCAACCCCCTAAAGCACCAATCAACATTGCTGTTAAGGAGGTGTGGGGCCTGGCAATCTTCCTTTTTACCTCACCGTCGCCGCCATCACAGCCTTCAACTCTGGCCTATCTGCGTTAACTCCCTTTTGATGGCTTCTAGCTCCGCCAGCAGCTCTGCGTATCCGAGCTGTTCTTCGATCTTCTCAGCCTCCGCCACCCCCTCATCAGGCCCTATATAGTTGTCGGCCATCTTGAAGAGCACCTTGTTCTCCTTTCCTATATGCCCTATTATGAGGTTGAAGTAGCTCTCGAAGTAATGCTCCAGGTCGCCTAATGCCTCCCCCTCCCCACTTCCATACCTCTCCGCAGCCCTTCGCGCGTTCCTGAGGAAGTACCTGCCCATCCCATGCTCGGAGACCAGCTCCTTTAATGGGCTCCTCTCAAACTGCATCCCCCTCCTTTCCAGCAGGGGGAACAGGATCAGCTCCTCCTTCCCATGGTGGCATTGATCTGCGAATCTGGCGAGGAAGCTGAGAGCTTTGTCGACCACACCTATGGCTGCCGTGCCCCTCTCCAGAAGGGCCAGGCCCCTCTTCAGGACTGTGAGGCCGATCACTATGTAGTCATGGTCGTCGCGCAGCCCGTTGGTGAGCCTAGACTTGTAGGCGGTGGACCTATAAACCCTCTTATAAGAGCCGCCACCCATAAACAGCACACCAACACGTAACTTACCAAGCCACCCATTTATACCTGAGGTGGGGGCCAGGCTCGCGGTCGCCCGACACATGGAACCTGTCAGCAGACCCCGATCCAGAGGTGCTATGTGGGCGTGCTCTCCACGACCGGTTTACCTAGGCGACCTCTCAGAGGATCTGCATCTTTTTGGCGGTTTATCCATGTAGCCATGTCAGCCGGTTATCAAGTTATTAGGGCTGTACGGAGGGGTGGGGGCGGCTTATCCCTGTGTATCGGCAGCCTGCCCGTGGTTTCACCATCTTGACCTTAGGGCTATGTAGGTTGCTAGGCCTTTCTTCAGCTCTCTCCTCTCCATCGCCACCTCCCTTATTGTCGCGTTTCTTGAGGTTATGACTAGGTGGTCAGGCCGCCCAAGCCTTGCTGGCGCTGAACCCGGGATTTCAGAGTGGGCCCAGCCGGTCACAACTATCCCCCTGCCATAGCTCCTCACAGCCTTTCTAACGATGGCTGCTATGACCGAGTCTTTGAAGGCCTGGGCTGCGAGGAGTCCTTCTAGGCTTAGCTTGGCCATGGGGCCGGTCCTCGGGAAGAGTCGCTCTAGGGTTCCCCTGTACTCCTTTGGTCCGGTTCCGATGTCCCTGGAGGTTACTGGTGAGTCGGGGAAGCTGTCCACGGCTTCAGGCCCCCTTCTGGCGACCTCGGCCGCCAGCTCCCTGGGCGGCATTACTCCGATGAGCTTTACTCCGAGGCCTCGGGCGAGCCTTAGGAGGGGCTCGTAGTGGTTCAGGTCGAAGCCCTCGCGGCTCCTCGAGTAGGCCTCTACGAGCTCCTTCCAGCTTATCCTTCCGGCCTCCCAGCTGTCCAGCATCCTCTGCTGCCTATAGTTGAACATCTCGAGGCCCAGGAACCCTAGACCCAGCATGCTGGAGGCGGCTCTTAAAAGATCCAGCTCCACCAGGAGAATCCAGCCTATCTGATGAACCTCCCCGAAGAATATTGCCCGGACGCCCCTCGACTCCTCAAGCAGCTGGGGTAGCTCCAGGGTTCTCCAATCGGCGATCCGGTATATCAGGTACACGGCAAACCAATGGCCCCAATAGATTTAACGGTTTCCGGGAGGCGGAAAAAAGTGTGAGTTAAAGCCTTAGGGTGATAGAGGCTGGCTGAGGGCTGTGGATGCTTCCGTCCTTTTAAGGGTGGGGTTGGCGCCCCGGCCGGGATTTGAACCCGGGTCAGGCGGGTGACAGCCGCCTATCCTAGACCGGACTGAACGACCGGGGCACTCTAGGCGGGGTTGCTTGGTGCTGTCCCCGCCATTCCTCTTGATTCTGTGTATTGGTTATTAACTTTTCGTCACCTCAGAATAGCCTTGGGCTGTTAACTAGGGAGGAGGCTGCTTTCCGGGGTAGGCGGTGTTGAGGTATTTTTGAGGCTGTGAGTTTCAGAAGCCTAGAGATTCGTTGACCAGGACTATGTGGCTTTCGGGTATGGCTAGTGGTGCTTTTTCCAGGATTAACGTTAGGTATCTTATTTCTTCGGGTTTTCTCCCGAGCCTGGCGGCGTTTATCCCTGTGGCTATGATCCTAGCCCTTTCGACGGCCCTCCATAGGTTGTCGACGAGCTTGTTTCGGCCA
>WAQG01000056.1 GCA_015520395.1 Candidatus Geoarchaeota archaeon | reverse complement strand
TCTTGTGAGTGCCCCTAGCCATGTTGTAAGCCTGCTCTTATCCAGGGAGATGATAGAAAAGATCGACAAGGCCATTATAGAGAGGGGCTACAGGAACAGATCTGATTTCGTGAGAAGGTCGATAGAATACTTCCTCTCAATCGAGGGCTGGGAGATCGGCGAGCCTGGAACGTACGCGGCAACCGTGATGGTGAGCTACGTCTTCGGGAAGGTTAATCAGGAGACCCTGGCGGACTTGACCTTTAAGTATAGAGATGCTATCAGAAGTGTCCAAAGGATTTTTGCAAATGAGAACCTCTGCATAGA
Source organism: Candidatus Geoarchaeota archaeon (assembly GCA_015520395.1). Classification (GTDB taxonomy): domain Archaea; phylum Thermoproteota; class Thermoprotei; order Gearchaeales; family WAQG01; genus WAQG01. The sequence goes on along the minus strand of WAQG01000056.1, from coordinate 6,544 downwards.
TGTATACCTACTTTGTGGTGAGGCTGAAGTAATAAAGGGGTTTATTGAAACCTTGAATAGCATAAAGGGCATTAATTATGTCGGCGAGTCAATTTATAAGCTGTTCTGAACCCTGGGCAAAAGCGTGCTTATCACCAACTTCTCTGGCGTATTTATCGTGACCCTAGTCTGGACACCAAGGTGTAATCTTAAGGCAAAGGAAGCCCTCCTATCGTGCAGAATGTAGACTGGTGCACGTTTAGATAGATCAACTTGCCAACCCAGGCCAGGGGTGTCCGAGAGGAGCATGAAGAACAATATTTTGTCCCCTAGAACCTCAGCTTGCCTTATAACCATTTCTATACACTCTTCAGTTAGGAGGCGCTCGTCCAGAATAAATATCACTGGGACTTTTAGAGGCGCTAATGCCTTCGCGTGCTCGGGGGTTAGCAGCAGGCCAGCGACGATGCCAGCTATGCCCCTATTTTTATAAAACCATTTTACCCTCAGCTTGAGGTAGGCGGGGGACACTATGTGAAATCCATGGCTACATAGATCTTCGATTGGCATCATCGTGGGTATTAGCGCGACATTTATGCCTAGCCTTGAGAGACGCCTGTGAAGGTGGGAGAATAGCGTTATTGGCGGGTCTTCGTATTCCCCGACAAATAATATATATTCACCATACCCACCCTTAGCCATACTGAGAATTAGGGTGGCTCACCATCACATTTAAATTTTTGGCAGGACATTTTAGCTTGAGGGGGTCTCGAGGTATGGTCGAGGCGTTCGTTTTCATAAAGGTGGAACCAAATAAGATCGACAAGGTTGGGATGTCCGTTAAGAAGCTGAGTAATGTGAAGGATGCTTATGCCGTGACGGGTGAATACGATATAATAGCGTATGTAGAGGCGAAGGACTTCGGGGAGCTCTCCAGGGTAATAAGAGAGCAGATACTTTCAATCCCAGGCATAAATAAGACTAATACATCGGTTATAATTGAGAAGTATTAGGAACCATATTTTAGTAGCCAACTCCAAAACATATTTTATTGTCCGGTTCACCAATTATGGATGAGACTTAGTGGTGAGTGGCTTGACAAGGCGGGAGCTTTTAGGCGAAGCCGGCCAACTAGCCTTTCTCCTTGGAAATGAGGCCGTTGCCCGTGGAGCCCTGGAGGCCGGGATGACGTTTGCCGCCGCCTACCCCGGAACCCCGTCTACCGAGGTTATTGAGGCCCTAATATCGGTCTCCAGGGAGGTTGGAATACATGTTGAGTGGTCGAGCAACGAGAAGGTTGCCTATGAGGCGGCCGTAGCGGCATCGATGTCTGGTCATAGGGCCATGGCTGTTATGAAGCATGTAGGCCTTAACGTGGCATCCGACCCATTCATGAGCTCCGCCTACGCTGGCGTTAACGGCGGGCTTGTTCTTGTTGTCGCAGACGATCCAAGTATGCACTCCTCCCAAAACGAGCAGGATAGCCGGATCTACGGCCTTCACGGATACGTCCCCATACTCGAACCGAGCAGCCCACAGGAGTGTAAGGATTATGCTAAGCTAGCCTTTGAGCTCTCTGAGAGATACGACCTTCCCGTGATGGTCAGGTTAGCTACCAGGGTGAGCCATGCAAGGGGGCCCGTCAGGCTGGGGGTTCTGAGCAGGCGTAGAGTGGAGGGGAAGTTCTTGAAGGACCCCAATAAATGGTCTATGATACCCAGTGTTGCGAGGAGGCGCAGGATTTCCCTTCTTGAGAGGTTTAGGCGTGTGAGTGAGGAGGTGGAGGAACTGGAGATAAATGCCATTTTTGGCGATGGGGTTAAGCTGGGGGTTATCACGGCGGGGGTAGCCTACCCCTACGTTGTTGAGGCCATAAAGCTTCTCGATATCGAGGATAAGGTTAGGGTGTTTAAGCTTGGGATGACGCATCCCCTGCCCAGAAGGGCTATCTCTAGGTTTCTAGAGAGTGTGGAGCGGGTCTTGGTGGTGGAGGAGCTTGAGCCGTTTCTCGAGACGGGCATAAAGGTCATAGCGTTTGAGGAAGGGCTAGCTAAGGAGATTCACGGGAAAGACCTGGTGCCCGTACACTTTGAGCTCACGCCCGAAAGGGTTACAAGAGCCCTGGCAATGGTCATGGGCCTAAAGCCGCCCGTAGACTATGATAGGTATGAGGAGGTCGGGTCGAGTGTTTCGGGAGACCTCCCCCCAAGGCCACCCGTCATGTGTCCTGGATGCCCCCATAGGGCTTCCTTCTTTGCCCTTAAAAGGGCGTTGCGAAGGGAGGGTGTGAGGAGCTTTATTGCTAGTAGCGACATAGGTTGCTATGCCCTTGGCTTCTTCCCGCCATACGAGCTGGCTGATATGTTGTATGACATGGGCTCCAGCATCGGGATAGGATACGGGCTTGCCAAGTCCCAGAAGGAGTTCGTCGTCTCTATTATTGGCGACTCAACGTTCTTCCATGCGGGATTGCCAGCGGTTGTCAATGCCGTGTATAACAGGGCCCCGCTCCTCATCATGGTTCTAGACAATTACATAACCGCTATGACCGGCCAGCAACCCCATCCCGGGACCGGCGTGACGGCGACTGGGGAAGAGACTAAAAGGCTCAGCATCGCTGACGTCTCTAGGGGGCTGGGCGTCGAGTATGTTGTCGAGGGCGATCCACTAAAGGTTGTCGAGTTCCAGAAGCTGATCCAGGGTGCCATAAGGTATGTTAGGGAGCAAGGGAAGCCCGCAGTCGTTGTCGCCAGAAGCCCATGCGTGCTTTATGAGTTGAGGAGGCTCAGAAGGCTTGGGGTGAGACCTAAGCTTTACGGGGTGATTCCCGAGGAGTGTACTGGCTGTAGGGTTTGCGTCGATCATTTCGCCTGCCCGGCCATATCGATGGTGGGGGACAAGGCGTTCATAGATCCCGAGCTATGCACTGGCTGTGGCGCCTGCACCTATGCTTGCCCGTTCAACGCAATTGTGGAGGTGCCTAGGCCTTGAGGAAGCCTATAAGTATTCTTATAAGCGGTGTGGGTGGTCAGGGGATCCTTACGCTGGCCGAAATCGTTGGAAGGGCTCTCATAAAGTCTGGCTACGTGGCCAAGGCCACCGAGGTTCACGGCCTTGCTCAACGGGGAGGCGTTGTCGTGTCCCACATCAAGGCCGCCAACTACGAGGTTTCACCAATGGTTGCACCCGGAATGGCAGATCTCATTATTGGATTAGAGCTTATAGAGACTGTGAGGCTTGCCCGGTATATTAATAAGGAAACCGTTGTTCTGGCTAACAAAAAGGTTATACCCCCTGTGCTTCCCGGCGTCGATGTCCCGGATCCCGGGGAGCTTATCAGTAGGCTTAAGAGGGTTTCCCATAGGGTTTACCTGGTGGAGGCATCAGCAATCGCTAGGAGGATTTATGGTGAGCAAATCACGAACATGGTCATGCTGGGGGCCCTCTCCGGGCTGGGGGCCCTCCCGATAAGCCGGGAGCTTTACATAGAGGCTATGTACGAGAGGCTTCCAGAGAAGTACATCGAAGTAAACTTGAAGGCGTTTGAAGCTGGGGAGAAGGCGGTAAAAAACCTATATTAGCGCCACGGCGGCCACGACACACCCATAGTGGCCCTCCGGAACCACCATGGACTCGATCCGACGACCCTTCTTTACCACCCTTAACCCTCGGCTCCTACACATCTCGTCGAGCATGGATGTAAGCCTCTTCCCAACCTCTTCCTCGTTGGATCCATTAGCCTCAACAACGCATCCATAACGCCGACCACCAGCGTCAACGCCCTCAGCCCAAGCTATGCCCGCAACTATGGGTTCTCCGCCTCTACCAGTCATCTTAGACATGACCACAAAGACTATGCTACCCGGGGGGAGGACGGGGGGGTCAACCTCCTCTGCATTCTCTGGGATTATCGAGGAGACCGGTACGAGATTGTAGTTCCAGAGCCTGGCATCCTTTAAAGCCTCGTCAAAAGCGTTTAGTATCGAGGCGCGGCTCACCCCCCTTCCAGAGGTTGCAAAGTACCTTCTGGGAAATATTGTGGACATTGTGGAACACCTCGGCTAAAACAGCGCGTAATGCATAAAAACTTGACTTTATGTGCATAAGTGTTGTGCCCACCTTTAACCTATGACCATTGTCTCCTTCACAAGCCGCCCTTCCTTAAACCGGGTTGGGAGGAACGGCTCCATGAGCGTATGTATCTTGTCATACAGTATATGCTCGGCCATCAGCTTGCCTGTTAGGGGTGCCAGCATGAAGCCGTGGCCGCTGAACCCAGTTGCGACATAGAGTCCTTCCGGCCAGTCCGGATCCCTGCCCATTACGTGGCTGTGGTCGGGCGTCACCACGTAGAAGCCCGACCAAACCCTCATTAACCTGACGTGCCTAAGGGCTGGTATGGTCTCAACTGCCATCTTGGCAAACCGGGTTATCCAGGTTATAGTGTTGGTGAGCTTCATTACGTTGGGGGCTGGCGGGTAATCGACGCTCCCCATAATCTCGCCCCTTATGCTCTGTGTAAGATAGCCATCCAACTTAGTATTGATTATGAGAGGCTCAATGAACCTCGCCACAGGCTCCGTAACCCCTATCTCCTTTCTCTCAGGGACTAGGGGGAGCTCCACGCCACACGTCCTTAAAACCTCGTTGCTCCAGCCACCCGCCGCCACAACCACCTTCTCGTGCTCACGAAAACCACCCCTGACCTCAACCCCCCTGACCCTACCGTCCTCAACCACAATCCTATCGACCTTTGCATACTCAAGCACCCTTCCACCCCTCTTTAGGACTGAGGAGTAATATCCGAACGTTATAAAGTCGTGATGGAACTGCCCGTCCTGGGGGCCAAAGAAGGCGCCAATAACACCCTCGAGGTTAAGGTATGGATACCTTTCGCCAACCTCATCCACATCCATTATCTTTCCGGGGACCCCTAGCGACGACCAGGTCTGGTTAGCCCTCCTGTAGGCCCTAAGAACCCCCTCGTCGTAGAGTAGGAAGAGGTAGCCATTCAGCTCTATCAAGGGATTCCAGCCTAGCTCAGATCCAAGCCTCAGAAACATCTTCCTCGACTCAACCGCAAACCTAGCGTTCTCAGGGGCCCAGAAATGAACCCTGAAGTGCCCCGCGTTCCTCGTGCTGGAGCCCGATCCAACATACCTCATCTCATAAACCACAACATTCTCAGCGCCGAGCTTTAGCAGGTAATGTGCTATGGCAAGCCCTATAACGCCACCGCCAACCACAGCTATGCTCATGGCTCACCACCCGTTATAACTCCAAGCTCCACTGGCACGGTTAACGGCCTCTGCCTGAACGGCGCCCGTGAGATGGCACTCAGGTGTTTTGAAAGCACGAGGACGGCATTGAGCATGCAGAGCTTCCCCTGACATCTCCCTGTTCCAAACCCTGTATATCTCTTCACCTTCTCAATATCTTCTCCAACCATCCCTGCCGAATCAAGAATGTCCTTTACGGTAACATCTAGACAGAAGCAGACAAAGCTGTTCTCAGGCGACCCCCCGTGAAGGGTGGGGTACCGGTCCACCAGAGGCTCCCTATTAATGGTGAGCTCGTCGATCGCCATGTATACCTCAGGGAGCTCCAACCTAAGCTTCTCCTTAAGGCCTGCTAAAACGCTATCCACATCAAGCCCAGATTTAAAACCAGCCTCCTCAGCGGCCTTCACGCCGACCAGCCTTGAGAACTCCCTTAAAAGATCCGAGTATTCAGGTATACCATAAAGCTCCCCAGCAACGTAGACGCCCTTCACCCCCGTGAAGCCATACCAGTCATGGATCGGGATGTACCCGCCTAAACGCATGTCAAGCTTAACCTCGACGCCCATCTGGGCCGCCAGCGAGAATTCGGGCGCCCTCAACTCACCATAGACCAGGAAGTCGGCCTGCAGAGACTCTAATCCTTCAGGACCTTTAATCAAGACTGATTTCACCGAATCTTCCCCAGCCGCCTTAACTACAGTGTGGCCCTTGAGTATCCTTATTCCCTGCCTCTCCAACTCTCCAGCAATCTCCAGCCCACCACTACGATCCACAAGCACAACATCGATTCCGCCTCTCCTAAGCTGAAGAGCCACCCTATATCCCCACGGATTACTACCGACAACCACCCCCCTGTCTCCCGGCTTCACCTTATATGTGTTTAAGAGCCTGAGAGCGGCGGTTGCTGGAATCACACCTGGAAGATCGTTGTTCTCGAAGACTAGGGGGACGTCTCTAGCTCCACAGGCCAAGACGAAGCTTTTTGCCGAAATTCTGAACAGGCACCCTTCCTTCCAATTAAACCCTAATATGCCATCGTCAAAAACTCCCAGCACAACCGAACTTCCATAGAGCCTTACCCCCCTGTCCTCCGCCCCCCTAAGAAGTTCCTCAACCAGCTTCCTCCCATCCTGATCATGATAAAGGTGTCCACCAAGATACTCATCAGCCTCAAAAACCGCAACATCGGCACCCGCCTCCGCCGCGGCTACGGCAGCCGACAGCCCTGAGACCCCACCACCGATAACAGAGACATCAGCCTTAATCTCAGCTATCCCCCGCCC
>WAQG01000055.1 GCA_015520395.1 Candidatus Geoarchaeota archaeon | reverse complement strand
AGGTACCTTGTGGCGTTTACTGGGGCTGGGGTTTCGGCTGAGAGCGGGATCCCGACCTTCAGGGGGGATGGGGGGCTGTGGAGAAGGTTCAGGCCTGAGGAGCTGGCGACGCCCGAGGCTTTCAGGAGGGATCCAGTGAGGGTTTGGGAGTGGTACAGGTGGAGGATGGAGCTTATAAGGAGGGCTGAGCCGAACCCCGCCCACATTGTGCTTGCGGAGATGGAGAAGAGTGGGCTCCTGAAGGCCCTGATAACCCAGAACGTTGATGGGCTGCACCAGAGGGCGGGCAGCAGAAATGTGATCGAGCTTCACGGAAACATCTGGAGGGTTAGATGTACTGGCTGTGGCAGGGTTAAAACCCTGACAAAGCCCCCAGAAAGGATTCCACCGCTCTGCGAGGCCTGCGGAGGCCTGCTCAGGCCGGATGTTGTCTGGTTTGGTGAACCTCTCCCTCCAGCCGAGTGGGAGAAAGCGCTCGCGGAGGCCTCGTTCTCGGATGTAATGCTGGTCATAGGGACTAGTGGCGTGGTTATGCCGGCCGGCATGCTCCCATGGATGGTTAAGGAGCATGGGGGAAGCGTGATAGAGATAAACCCTGAATATACGGCCATATCTGAGATAGCCGACGTGAAGATAAGCATGAAGGCTGGCGAGGCTATGAGGAGGCTGGGCGAGGCCCTCGGCCTTCTCTAACCTCCCTGGCAACCCTCTTCGAGAGCGCGTCGGCTATTTTTAGCGGTATTGGCAGCCGCCCCTCTCCCAGGTTGTCGAGAACTATCTTCACGGCCTGCTGGATGGTGACCTTGTGCCCCACACTAATGTAGAGTCTCCCCCCACTCCTAGAGCGGAGCACAGCGCCAACTATTCTCCCATGGGCTACTATCCCCCGGATCCCCGGCATTATCTCCTCGACAACTTCTCCATAGAGGTGCTTCTTTGCAACGCCTATGGTTGGGAGACCCGTCACCACCCCAATATACGTCGCCAGACCCATGGCTCTAGGGTGGGTCAGCCCATGGCCATTAACAAGGAGGACGTCGGCCAGAACCCTCTCCCTGGCAAGTATTCTGAGCATTGGGGGCCCCTCTCTCAGGAATAGGAATGTTGGTATGTAGGGGGCCAGTACTGGAGCAAGCATCCACGACTCCTTAACTACGTTCTCCCTCCCATACACGGTCTCAACATATGCAACAACGCTGGTCTCCGTGTCGACATACGCCATGTCCAGCCCACCAACTATCTTGAAGAAAGTCTTGCATCGCTTTACCTCTACCCGCTTAGAGAGTTTTACCTGTATCTTTTTAGCCCGCTCCAGCAGTTCCATAACTACCTTTCCTCTATCTCCCTACCGAGCATGTCAAGAAGCTCATTAATCCTGCCATAGGCCCTCTCTATATCCCTGGTTCTCTGCCTGTATATCCTCATATATGTCGTCTTAGCCAGCCGCCCCGACTTATAGTCAGCCTCAAGCTCCCTTAAAGCCGCCTTAGAGCTCCTTAGAACAGCCTCCAACTCCTCGAGCTCGTTGAGGATCCTTGTAACACGCCTTGACAGCCTCCGCCTGGACTTAAACGACTTAATCTCGCTCTCCAGCCTAGAGATCTCCGACCTCAGGGCCCTCCGCCTCTGTATGAACTCTCGCCGCCTGATCTTCCTACTACGGTAACTGTCCTCCAACTCGTCAAGCCTCCTAAGCAATCTATACTTCTCTGAGAGCAGGTCACGGAGGGCTGTGATGTCGACAACCGCCCTTGGCGCCTTGGCTGGCCCAGGCTTAACATAAGTTATGTAGGCCAGCATCCCCAGGAGTACTACGATGACAGCCAGAAACGCCGTTGACGCAAGCCTGACATAGCCCATGTAGGTCGGCAGGGCGCCCTCGATACGCACCGTTAACCCGGAGTCGGGAATAGCATTTTCAACATAGTACATGTATTTTGGTGGGTCGCCCGGCATGTGCTCGTCGGGCATGGGCTCTATGCTGCTGACCGTGGCTCCGGAGGGAAGCACTATTGTAACCACGAACCTTTCAACCATCGAGATCAGCCCCTCCGTTAAATCCATGTTGAAGTTGAGTGTGCTTCCGTCGGCTGCACTTCTATTTTCTACTTTGTAGACCAAGAATAGCTCAAATTTCTCTCCGGGCTTAACAAAATACCTCAGAACCCACATCTTTTTTATGTCGTCGTACGTGAGCTTACTGAATTTATCCCTTATTTCGATCAGCTTAAAGTCTTTTATCTTCGGCTGATCCCAGTATTCAAGGTCGTCTATCTTTCTGTTAACGAACACATATCTGTCGTGAACCTCTATGCTCCCATCATAGCCGACAATTATCTCCCTTTCAAGCTCATCGGCCGAAACCCAAAGGGATCCCTTACCCTTGAACGTCGCCGTCACCATTGTCCTGTTCATAGGCGAGATCCCCTCTATCGAGTATCGGGCCACCCCCGTGCCGTTCCCATACTTCACAAATGAGACTATCCCTTTGGGAGATGAGCGGGTTATCTCTGAAACCCATCCTGGAAGGCTCATTCTGGCCGAGATCTTTGAGACATGGTATTCCGTCATTGGTGCTATGGGCAGGCTTATCGTGATCGTATCGGTGTCGGTCATGTTTAGGAGCCCGGAGGGCGAAGTGAGGAGGTAGGAGATCTTCAAAGGTTTTTCACGCGTAAAACTCCCCCTTACGCTTAGAATCATCGAGTCATTCCCGATCATCCACTCACTGGAGGAGACCCCCTCACCCTCGACCCTTAAGGCCTTTATATCCTTGTAGACTTCAAAGGGGAAGTAGACCTTCAGCCTCTCTAGCGGCGCAGATGGCCTTATAACGTCGGTCACATGGGCGTAGGCTGAGCCTATCGCAACGCTGCGGTCAACGTTAAGGGTCGCCTCCTCTTGAGCTCCTACATAAATGGCGAGTTGACTTATGATCAGGGCGATGGCCAAGAGCGTTACTAGGTACCGCGACGCCCTCATCTCTCCTCTACCACCCAAACCACGCAATACACATAAACTTTATGTCGCTGCTCCCTTGGCTGTTGTGCTGATAGCTTTTTAGGTTCCGTAACCCTAGCTCATAATGGTGGGTCTACTATGGAGTTTTACTCTGACGTGCCCGAAGATGTGATTCTTAAGCACCCGCTTCCAATAAAGCGTTTAACCGAGGTTGAGGTTGAGAGATACTTTAGGGAGGCGCTTTCTAGGAACGTAAACGTCCTTAAAATGCCCTGCTTTCTGGGCGGGGGCTTTTGGGTTCACTACGTGCCACCACTTGTAGATGAGGTTTCGTCAAGCCCTGAGCTTTTAACAAGCTATACTCCTTATCAACCTGAGATAAGCCAGGGTCTACTACAGATACTTTTCGAATATCAGAGCATGATAGCTGATTTATACGGGATGGATGTGGCTAACGCCTCTATGTATGATTGGGCAACGGCCCTTGCCGAGGCCCTTCTAATGGCTGTTAGGGTTACTAAGAGGAGGAGGGTTGTGCTTCCAAAGTACCTGCCCCCATGGAGGAGGGTCGTTGCCGAAACCTATCTTAGGCCCCATGGCATCGAGATCCTTTATTATGGCTACTCCGCCGAGCATGGGAGGGCGCACATAACCGAGATTGAGAAACTCATTGATGGCTCCGCTGCCCTCTACGTTGAGAATCCCAACTTCTTCGGAGTTATCGAGGAGGATGTTGAGGAGATGGGGGAAATCGTGCATAGGGCGGGAGGCCTTTTCATAGTGGGCGCCGATCCACTAAGCCTCGGGGTCTACGAGGCACCTGGGAACTATGGGGCCGATATTGCCGTGGGGGAGGGGCAGCATCTGGGTAACCCTCCAAGCTTCGGCGGCCCCTCCCTAGGAATTTTCACGTTTAGGGGAGATCTTAAGCTTGTTTGGCAGTCCCCCGGACGGCTGATAGGGCTTACTAGAACCCTGGACGGCTCCCGTAGAGGCTTTGTGATGGCCCTCCAGGCCAGGGAGCAGCACATAAGGAGGGAGAGGGCAACCTCAAACATTTGTACGAATGAGGCTTGGGTTGCCGTGAGGGCCGCGGTATACCTGGCCCTCCTGGGCTCCTCCGGGTTAAGGTCGCTCGGGGAGCTGATAATCGAGAGGACGTATAGGCTCATCTCACTGCTTTCAAGGCTACCCTACATCGAGGTGCCCGTATTTAAGGCATATTACTTTAGGGAATTTCCGGCGAGGCTACGGCGCGGAAGGGTCTCGGAGCTCAACTCCAAGCTTATAGAGCATGGGGTTATAGGCGGCCTAGATCTCACTGGGATCTTCCCGGAGCTCGGCGAGTCTATGCTTCTGGCTACAACGGAGATCCATAGTGATGAAGATCAGGAGAAGCTGGTTCACGCAATGGATCAGGTCTTGAGGTGAGCGTCGTGTATAGGCAGCAGGTCTGGGATGAGCCTTTGATCTATGAGTTGAAGGGCGAACGGGTTCCCCAGCCAAGCATGTTTAAGCCCCCCTCCCCTGAATATGTGAAGATTTCCGAAAAGCTTCGTAGACGCTCTGAGATCGGGATACCGGACCTGCCTGAGGTCGAGGTTGCCAGGCATTACTACAGGCTGTCCAGGATGAATT
>WAQG01000054.1 GCA_015520395.1 Candidatus Geoarchaeota archaeon | reverse complement strand
TCCCTAGGCTTCATGGATCTAACAGCCTCGATAAGGATTCTTGAGATGTCCTCTATGCTCCAGAGATCTGTGTTTATTACGAGGTCGAAAACCGAGAGGTCCCTTATGTCTATACCGTAGATATCCATGTAGCGCTTGGCATTGCTCCTCTCCCTCTCAACAATCTCCCTTAAAGCCTCCTCATACGGCTTGCCGTCCCGCTTGCTTATCCGCTCAGCTCTGACCTCTAAGGGTGCCGTAAAGTATATTTTTAGGTCGGCAACATCCCTCAAAAACCACCCAGCCAGATGAGCATCTATAACAACGTTGCCCCTCTTTGCCTCCTTCAGATAGGCGTTGTCGACCATCCTGTCAAAATCATGCACCCTCTCGGCAAGCCTATGGAACTCGTAGAGATCCAACCCCTGCTCCCTAGCCATCCTCCTAAACAACACTCCGGCCGAGAAATACCTTAGGTTGAAGGCCTTCGCCAGTATCTTAGCATAGGTCGACTTTCCCGAGCCCGGCGGCCCACTCACAGCTATTACGAGGCCCCGCCGCTTCATCCGTAAAGCCCTCTGACAGCCTCCGCTATACCCTTAGAGAGGCAGGATGCGCAGACGTACCCGCCATACGGCCTCTCCGGCCTCTTGGCCGTTAATGGGAGCCATCTCGCCTCAAAGCTGACCACAGTGCCGTGAAGGGGTTTTCCACACATGGCGCACCTAGCCCTTCCCTTCCTCCTCCTTCTATAGTGGATGACCGTCCTGCCGCCCGGGGTTCTAACGTAGACCTTCGCCTTCGACCTGGTTCTATGCGCTGGCCTAGGCATCCAAGACCACCTCACGGCGGAGTTAAATCCAAAGCCTTATTTATAACTACCCCCATTCCCATCGCGCAAAGGAAATACCACCAGATGAACTGAAGCTTCATGTTGAGCAGGGGCATGTATGCAACAGGGTCATTTCCGAAAACCCCATAGAAGGCCCAATATATTATCAGGAAGGCCGGCCAGGTTATCAACATGTTTATCATCATAGGCTTGCTCGTCTCCTTCTGAATCCGCCTCATCTTCATCATTATCCTCTCCTGAGACTTCTTATCCTTAGCCTTCATGAACTCGCTCTGCAGTCGCCTCAACTCGCGCTGTAACCTCTTGTAACGCTCAATGTCGACAAGAAGCCTAAGACTAAGAGACGATATCAAGGGTATTAAGACTGCTAGAAAGAAAACCGTCAGTGCAGCCAAGGGCGGCTCAGCCCAAGGGCCCAAAAGGGATTTTAGTGTGCTGGAGAGCCAGGACATAAACTCACTAAAACCATCCACCTCCACCACCTCCTACTCGGTTCCCAGCAGCCTCGCTATAGCTGGGTACTCCTCCTCAAGCCTCTGTGCCACAAGTATCTGGTAAAACTGGTTGACGATGCCTACCGCTAGAAGGATGCCCATACCCGACCCTATGGCTCCAAGCATATCCGCAACTGCCGCCAGGAGCCCTACTATCAACCCACTGACCCATGTAAGCGTCGGAATATACCTGTTAAGAAGGGCCTCAAGCACCTTTTGGCTCGACCTGAATCCAGGGATCTGCATGCCCGATTTAACCAGGTTTTCAGCCTGCGCCCGCGCACTCATACCCGAAGTCTCAACCCACGCTATCGCGAAGATCACGCTAGCGACAGTTAGGTAAACAGTGTATCCCAGCGCATGGAGTGGGTCGTTTACGACGCTTGTGATGCCGGTGGGTGGGGTCACGTAGTAGGCTAAGCCGCCTATCGGTCTTGGCGTCCCCCTCGGGGTAACCTCGAACATGAAGAAGAGGTTTAGAAGCGGATTTGAGTTGTCCCTGTTGTAGAGGTTCCAGAGGACCTGGGAGAAGAAAGCTATGTTTGCGGAGAGCGCCGATGCCAATATTACGGGAACGTTTGACACGTAGAGGAACTTGAGGGGTATCTTCGCCCTATAGCCGCCATACCTAGCATACACCACAGGTATCTCAATCCTGACCCCCTCAAAATAGGTTACAAATATGAAAACGGCGATCATCGTCAAAACTCCGATTAACGAGGGTGTGTTCCCAGCCCGGTAAACCACATCGCTCACCGAACGGCCCGAGGCCAGCGCCGCCGCCAGGGCCGCAAGGGCCCCATAGGGAAGGGCGTCCTCAACTGGTGTCGGGTTAAGGAGCCCTGAAAATATCCTCTGAGCAATGCCCGCCAGAATGAACATGCTGACAGCACTTCCAAACCCCCAACCCTTCTCAAGAATCTCATCAAAGAGAATTATTATGATCCCTACGACGAAGAGCTGGAGGAAGACGAGGGCTGCATGTCCGGCTTGAAGCGTGCCAAACATGCCCCCAATAATGTATGCTGCCGCCTCGAACCCCGTGAAGAAGATCGCCAATAGCTTCTGTGTTCCTGTGAAGAGCCCCCTTTCATAGGGATCTGTGAGGTCGAGTTTAAGCAGCTCGGAGCCCACCAAAAGCTGCATGATGAGGCCAGCGGTAACTATCGGCCCCACACCCAGCTGCATGAGAGTGCCAAACTTTGAGGCAAATATGATGCTTATCAGGGCGAGCTGGCCCCCTCCCAACGCCTGAACATTCTGGAGGGGGTAAAGCGGTATCTGCCCCATTATAAAGTACAGCGTTAGGATGAGGGCTGTCCAGAAAAGCTTCTCACGGAAGCTAACAGGTCTCTCGGGCTTGCCGACCTCGGGGAGGACTCTGAGGATCGGCTCAAGCTTTTCGAGGGCCGTCATAATCCAACACCCTAGGCAGCAGCCTCTATCTCACCACCCACAGCCCTTATCTTCTCGAGGGCCCTCTCAGTATACATTACGTCTCCAATTATTACAATCCTATGCTTTACCTTCCCCGACCCTAAAAGCTTGTTATACCCAAGTCTCCTAAGATTAACAAGGTACTTCTCACCATCCCACTCGACAAGCCCCATTTTATGAAGCTTCTCTATTTGCTCGTCGAGCCTCCCCACGTCGATCGCCTTGACCGGTATTCTGGCTTCAGCTGGCGATTTAAACCCGTGCTTGCCGAAATAGTCGGGCTGATATCTGAGAACCCATGACCAGAGATGCTTACCGCTCTTTCTCCCAGCCTTACCTTTACCACCCTTAAGGCCGGAGCCCCTGTTCTGACCCTGAATACCCCACCCATAAGTTCTACTTCCCCTAAGCTTCTTCGACTTCCTCCGCCTTCTCACAACCATCCTTGAGCGTCACCTACCTATGGGAATCCCACCATTGTAATAAAGGTTTATTCTAAGCCATACGCATGATCAACTCGTTTATCTTCTCTCCCCTATACCCCAGCTCCCCGCCCTCAGGCACGCCCTTCTTAACGGAGCCTTTGTATCCCCCGGAGGGCGGGTGGAGCCTGAAGACCGGCTTGATAACCTTGAATAGCTCCTTCAGCTCCATCTCACCAGATAGGATGGCCTTGGCAAGATCCAGGTAGCTTTCATATCCCAGCTTCTTCACATCGTTGAGTGTAAAGGGCTTGTTCCCAGGCTTCCGCCCCCTCCTCTCCAAAACATATGCGAGGGTTTCGGCATTTATCTCCCCCCATGTTATCTGCGTCCAGGCCTTTCTAAGCATGCCGAGTATTGATGGGTTGTCCCTCACCAGAACCATATGGTTAGGTTTATGAAGCCTCAGCAACTTTAAGGTGTCCTTCACCGGCCTTCTAACGTTAACCGTTCCCCTTATCCTAACCACCGCTAGCACCGCCACCGGAACCACCCGCCTAGATGCTTTTCAGCAGCCTGATCTTGTAGGTCTGTTTTAGGGCGTTGAAAGTTGCGAAGGCGAAGTTGAGTGTAGTGCGGGTGCGCCCCCTGGTCTTCGTCCACGCATCCTTAATACCAGCCAACGCAAGAACCCTTTTAGCCGTCTCGCCCGCCACCAGCCCAAGCCCCCTTGGGCCTGGCATGATCTTTATCTCCACACTTCCAGACTTCCCCCAGACTGTAAACGGTATGCTGTGCGGCCTGTTACAGGAGCACTCCCAGCTTCCACAGCCCCTTCTGACAGGTATCATGTTTAGCAGGGCGTTTTTGTAGGCTTTATCCCTAGCCTGCCTCATCTGCCTAGCCTTGCCTATCCCCAGGCCTATATGCCCAGCCTCGTCTCCAACGGCAACAACAACCTGGAACTGCCCAACCTCGCCTGAGTCGGTTTGCCTCTGTACATAGTTTACTGAGAGCACCTCGTGCCTCAGGTCGGGGAGCAGGTAGGCGACTATCTCGGGCTCCTGTATCCTCAGGTTGGCCTGGAATATCTCATCGATGCTGGCTATCTTACCCTCCTTCACCATCCGCCCAAGCTTGGTTAGGGGCTCCCACTCCTCAACATTTATTATAGCCGCCATCCTCCCAACCTCCAGCTAAAAACACAAATATTAAGATTGTCTTTCAAAGGCCTCCTCAATCCTCCTCTTAACCTCCTCAAAGTGCTCTGGCACCCTTTCCGGCGGCAGCCCCCTCTTAAGATACCGGGAAAACTGTCTCTGATAAGACTCAAATCCGGCCTCCTTAAGCATCTCCGCATAAGACTTTATGTGCTCCCCCCTCATCCTCTCCTCGTCGGGAACCACCTCTTCTCCCATCGGAACATGAACCCCAGCATCCACAACGCCCTTAATTGCGGCGAAAACCCTGGCTCCACGAGTAGGGCGGTGAAGCCCTATGTCGGCAACCCCCTCCTTTATGCCAGCCTTAAGGGCCTTGTGGCCCGCCAGGTAACCAACTAGATATGCTGCTGGAAGGTTGTTCTCATCGCCAAGCCAGCCATACTTCTTTATGAGCTCCCTGGAGGTTGCGGATGCGAGTATCCTGTCGCCCTCCACCTTTGCCTCAGCAAACTGGACTATCACATGCTTGTTTGTTATCCGAACCACGACCCTGGGCTTCCCAGACTTTATCAGCCCCAGACGCCTCCTATAGTTGGTCTTGCCCTCCCGTCTTCTTCGGAACTTGACCCTGTACCTAGGCCCCCTCGCCATGCCCCACACCTCATATACGTCTTCTCGCCATGCCATGCTCTATTATGTAGGCCCTTATCTGGGCCCTTGTCTTCAGCATTCCTCCCTTGACGTAGCCCCTAAGCCTCCTGTAGTCCCTCCTTGATATTATCCTTCGATCCCTCAGCATTTTAAGATACTTTCTGAGCGCCCTCACCTGCATGATCCACCGCCTCTTCCTCTCGCCGCTCCGGCTACCCTTCCTACTTCCAGGCCCCCTTCTAAGACCCTTCTTCTTCTGCCTCCTAACCCTCCTAGCCCTTCCCCTGCTAACACCCTTCTTAGGCTTCACCCTTATTACACCGTCGTGCACCAGCCTCCTTATATCCTCTCGGGAAACGGCCATTGAAAGCCTCTCGAATGCCTCAGGATCGAGCCAGATCCTACTCTCTCCAACACCTAGGGTCTCAGCTGCAAGCCTCCTCACAACTTTAAGGCTCAACTCACAGCACCTCCCGGATTGAGAACCTTTAAACCCCTCCTCTCAGCCTCCTCCAATATCTCGATCCTCTTTCTCCTCCCAACAGTCCTGGCGATTCTCACTGCATGCACCCCTGGCCTCAGTCCTATCAGATCCTCCTTCCTGTAAACAAGCACTTCGATTAAGCCTGAGGGGTGAAGGCCTCGGGCAGCCCTGATCTTCCGGTACCCTATCTTAACCCTGGGCAACGCCCCCTTCTTCTCTATCCTTATCTTGTTGTCAAGCCCTCTAGGCTTCCTCCACGATTCATCCCCCACCCTGGCAACCCAGAAGTCGGCCCGCCGGAACCAAGGCTTCCTGGCCTTCTGCTTCTCCCTTATCCTAAGTGCCCGGCTCTTCATCTCATGGGCGCCCCCCTAACGCTGATATATATCCCGTCAAGAAACTTTCTCGGATCCCTATCCTTAATCTTGGTTGCCAGCTGGATATTCGCAGCCGTCTGGCTCACCTCGTCCAGGTCTATCCCCTTCACAAGTATTCTTCCCTCATTCTTGTCAACCTCGATCTCCACATTCCCAATTATCTTAGCGACCCTCGGCACAGTCTCGCCGATAAACTTCTCAATGTACACGACGCCCC
This sequence comes from Candidatus Geoarchaeota archaeon, assembly GCA_015520395.1. Lineage (GTDB taxonomy): Archaea > Thermoproteota > Thermoprotei > Gearchaeales > WAQG01 > WAQG01. The sequence goes on along the minus strand of WAQG01000054.1, from coordinate 4,276 downwards.
TCTCCTTATCCACCTTCACGTCCATCGGGAAGTGAGTCCAAACTATCCTTAACTCATAGACGTAGCCTCTAAGCACCCCTATGACCATGTTCTTTATCTTGGATGTTATGGTTCCGACGATGGCCCTATCAAACTTCCTCCTATACCTCCTCGAAACCACAACCCTTCCGTCCTCGACCCTAATGTCCACCTTGGCGTGGCCAAAGTCCTTCTCCAGGGTTCCTAGAGGCCCGGTAACCCTCACCCGGCTGCCTATGACCTCGACCTCAACACCCTCAGGTATCTTGAACGTCCTATAGACGACGCCCTCCTCCTTCTTAGCGTACTCAAATACCTTTATCGCGACCTCAGTAGACATAGGCTATCAGCACCCCCCCGATGCCCCGCTCCTTAGCCTCCTTATGTGTCATCACGCCCTGCGATGTGGAGATGATTATTATCCCCGTGTCCCTGGAGGGAAGGAACCTGCTCTCCCACTTCTCAATCTCGTCCGCCTTCACAGATATCCTGGGCGTGATCACGCCGCACTTATTTATCCTTCCCAGAAGCTGTATCCTAAACTTTCCACCCCTGTTATCATCGATCAGCTCGAAGAGCCCTATGTAGCCCGCCCTCTGCATTACCTGAAGGACGCGGGCCACGAACTTGGACGCAGGATAGGCTATACACTCCTTCTTGCCCCTAACCTCGTTGTTGTAGATCGTCGACAGCGTGTTAGCCAGGGGGTTTATCACGACCATTCCGCGACACCCCTTACAGCCCTCTCTAGACTAGGAACATGGGGGAGAATATAAAGATGACCACCCGGAAAATCCCGGCTACTCGTACTTCTTAAACCCGATCAGCGGGGCTACTTCCCTAAAACACCTGCGACATAGCATAAGCCCATACTTCTGTATTATAGCGTCGTGAGTCCCACACCTGATACATCTTCTCGAGCCCTTCCCAAACCTTCTCTCCTTAGGCGGTCTATATTTACCCACCCTTGCCACCCCCCACAAGCGTCACATTAAAGTTTTCAACCATGAACCGCATCGCCTCCTCAGGTGTGACCCTCTGACGCCTCCCAACCTTGCTCCTCTTCCGCCTCCTCCTCGCAACCCTATATCCGGGCTTCTCCAACGTGACACAAACATCCATCCCAACTATTCCAAGCTTCGGGTCATACTTGGTTCCGGGGATATCTATATGCTCCCTTATCCCGAAGGAGAACACGCCGGTATCCGAGAAGCTCTCCCTCTTCAACTTTCTCCCGACAGCCTCCAGGGCCCTGTCAAGGAACTCGCGGGCCCTCTCACCCCTCAGCGTGACGACTACGGCGATGGGCTCGCCCTTCCTGATCCTAAAGCTCTTGATGGTCTTCTTGGCCTTCCTGAAGACGGGCTTCTGGCCGGTCAGCTGCTCCAGTATCTTAGCTGCGTTAAGGAGCCTTTCCCCCGACTCACCGACACATATGTTCACCGTAACGGAGCCCAGCTTAACCCTGTTCATCGGATTACTCTCGCCTTCTCCTGACAACGTCCTCCCACCCCTCGGGCAGCTTTATCACCGGCGACTTCTCACCAACTACAAAGACGTTGATTATCCCAGCGGCAGCCCTCGACCCATCCAGCCCCTCTATTGTCACTATCGACCGCTTCTTCGGCATAAGCCTCTTAACCTCCCTTATGAAGCCATGTCTCCCAATCCCGCCCCCACCGGTGACGATGGCGTACCGGCCAACATCAAAGCTAATTATATCTAAAACCTCCTGCTCAGGCACCTTAAAAACGATGGTATCATAGACTCTTGGAGCCTCTTCAGAGGAGGCGAAGAGGAAGTTCCTCCCGTCATGCGTCGTAACCTGTATCTTTCCACCCTTGATCCTCCTTTTTCCAATAACCTTGCCGAGCTTTATCCCCGCCTCCTCCTTAGGAATCTTAACCAGAACCAGGGGGTACCTCAGGAATGGAAGCATCCTAAATATCTCGCCAGCCCTCTCAACCTCGACAACGTCCATTAATCCAACTGGGAACTTCGGATTCTTCCTCGGCACGCCATCCACCTTGATATAGCCCCGCTTAATTATCTTCTCAGCCTCCCGGGCGGTCAACGCATAGCCCAGCATGTCCCTGACTATTATCAGCAGGGGTATGCTGCCCTCTATCGGGTGTGGCCCTGGGGATGGCTTAACCGTCCAGACATACTCCTTCCTGTATATGGGCCAGAAAAACGGTGCCGCCTCCCTCGTCAGGTGCCTCCCGCCCATCAGCCAGCCACCCCCTTAATCTTGCTCTCCAGCTTCTCCCGCCTCCTCTCATCACTGAGATCAAGCTTTATTATCATGACCTTAGACGCGTGGATCGGCACCAGCACCGTGTTGCCCCTGCTATCCGTCCTTGTGACACCCTCAACATAAACAAACCCACGCTCAGTATCAACCTCCACAACCTTCCCCTCAAGATCCTTATACGTCCCCCTCATTATCCTAACGGTGTCTCCAACCCGAACCCTAAAGCTCCTCCAGCCATACTTCTCCCTCAGCTCCGGGCTAAGGTGAGCGTGGAGGAGCTTGCCCCGTAGATGGAGGGGCGCCCTATAAAGCATCCTCCTCTGCTTTCTAGGCTGACGACTCACCATGAAGCCCCACCCTAAACCACTATAGATGCAAGGTTGCCTATCTTAGGCCACCTCATAGCGGCCTCCAATGCCACAGGGCCCCTTATCTCCGTTGCCTTAACATTCCCGTCGGGAGTGATTATCACAACGGCGTTATCCTCGAACTGCACCCACGTGCCATCCATCCTCCTGTACGGCTTCCTCTGCCTCACCACAACCGCATCCCAGACCTTACCCTTAAGCTCAGGCTTAGCCTTCTTGGCTGTGATCTTCACCCAGTCACCCACTGTGGCTGCTGGGAGCCTCCTCAGCCTAGTCTTCATACCCTTGACTGCTATTATCTGTGCCAGATATATTCCGCTATTATCCGCTACCTTGACATACGCGCCCACCGGAAGCCCCCTGCTGAGCCCGGGCCTGTATGATATGCCCTTCGCTATTTTTCTACCCCGCTTTGCCACCTAGATCACCAGTCCCAGCATTGCAGAATGTAAACATAGATAAAAAGCTTCCTAGCCTACCTCTGAGCAGAGAGATTCCTCAATACGACAAATGCCACGGTTTTAGCTATGGGCCTAGTCTCGCCAATTATGACCATATCACCCTCCCTGACATCGATGCACGGTGGGACATGGACGTGGATCCTGCTTCTCCGCCTCTCATACCTGAGGTACTTCGGAACATAGACAAGATACTCCCTCTCAACGACCGCCATCTTCTGTGCCCTATACTTTATAACCTTAGCCTCCATAATCTTGCCCCTAACCCGGATCGTCCCATGCCAGGGGCAATTAGGGTCATCGCAGCTCCTGGTCGGCGGATCTATGTTAAATATCTTTTTTCCAGGTCTCATATCCTCTTCACCCTATCCTCCGGCCTGCCCACAAGCCTTTCACCATCAACCAACACATATTCTTTACTGGGAAGCCTAAACCCAAACCTCCAAGACTTCTTTAGGAAACGCCTCCTGACACCATCATTACACAAGACAAGAAACGAATTCATGGTCTCATCAAGAACCCTGCCTCTGAACACCACCCTACCAGTCCTCCTATCAATAACATCGACGTAGAGGCCTATCAGCTCATGTGCATGAAGGTTCCAGGGCCTGATCTTCAACGCCTAGATCCACGCTCCCTCTTAAGCTGCTCCTCCCTCTCTATCGTGAGGAGGCGGGCAAGCTCCTTCCTAGCATTCCTCAGTGCCATGACGTTGTCCGGGGGCCTACCAGCCTTAAAGAGCCCCCTAAGCCTTATTATCTCAAGCCTAAGCTCCTGAATCCTCTTCCGCCTCTCCTCGGGGCTAAGCGACCGCAACTCCTCCACCCTTCTCACGCTTCTCCACCTCCTCCTCCAAGATCCTAACAGCGTCATCCGGGAGGTTGACGGGCGGGAGTATCCTGACCTTTATACCTATGACGCCGGGCTTCAAAAGAACGCTGGTCGTAGCCTCCCTAACATACTTCGCGTAAGGTTCACCGGACTTCGGGAGAAGCCCCGCCCTAAACTTCTCGAACCTAGCCCTCTCACTCGTCAACTTCCCACTTATCACTATCTCAGCCCCCCTAGCACCAGCAGCCATTATCTGCCTTAAGGCTATGTTGCCAACCCTCCTAAAGTGGAAGCCCCTCTCCAAGGCCATGGCTATTCTCTCAGCCATTATCATGGGGTTTAGCTCG
>WAQG01000053.1 GCA_015520395.1 Candidatus Geoarchaeota archaeon | reverse complement strand
GTGTCCACGTCCCTTGGCTTCACGCCGAGCTCGGAGGATCTGGTTGAGGTTCTTGAGGAACTAACGGAGCTGGGGAAGCTGGTCGTAGTCCTCGACGAGTTCCAGTATATTGTTGGGGCCGACCCAACCCTACCCTCGCGGCTTCAAAGGAGTATTGATGGTCCTTTAGGCAAGAGTGAATTGAAGCTTGTGTTGAGTGGGTCTTCGGTCTCGTTCATTGAGAAGCGTCTTCTCGGCTATAAGGCCCCCCTCTATGGGAGGAGGACCGCCGCCCTGAAGCTTAGGCCCCTCAGGTTCGTAGATGCCCTCGGCTTTTTGAGGAGATTCGGCCCGGACGACTCTGTACGCGTCTACTCAATCCTGGGTGGCACACCCGCATATCTGATCCACGCTTATGGTGCGGGAAGCGTTAGAGAAGTTGTTGAGCGCATATTAAGGCCCGGAAGCCCCCTTATCGACGAGGTGGAGTGGTTTCTTAGGCAAGAGCTTAGGGAGCCGAGGAGATACATGGCCCTTTTGAGGGCTTTCGCTGAGGGTAGGGTTACTCCTTATGAGGCAGCCGTCTCGGCGGGCGTCGATCCGAGAAGCGTTCACAGGTACCTGGAGGTTCTAGAGGAGCTGGATATAGTCATGGTTCGCAGGCCGCTGGGCTTCAGGAGAGGTGCAAGGGTCTTCTTTAAGGATGATTACTTCCGGTTCTGGTTCACCTTCGTTATGCCGGTAAGGGGCCTGGTGGAGGTGGGGCGGAGCCGTGAGGCTGTACAACTAGTTCTTAGAGGCCTGGATAGGTATGTTGCAAGATCGTTTGAGAGAGTGGTTGAGGAAAGCCTCCCCGAGCTTCACGAGATAGGGATTGCGCCAACCCGCCCGGTAGTCCATGGCCCATGGTGGCATCGGGGGGAGGAGATAGATATTGTTGTGAGGGATCCGGGGAGATCCGCCACATTTATCGAGGTTAAATGGAGGGATGTCGACCTTGAGGAGGCTGAAGCCATCTTAGATAGGCTGAGTTGGAAGGCTGCTAAGACGGGTGTTCAGGAGCCTGAAAATCACTACCTTTTGGTGGCAAGGTCTATAAGGGGTGTTGATAAGCCATTAACAACCCTAGAGCCTGGAAAGTACGCTGCCAGCTTCAACGAGCTTTACACACGGCTCTAATCGCCCACCATACCTTAGGAGTTGCTGCGTTACAGATACCCTAAGCTATTCCACGATCTTCCCGATCTCTGAGCTTGGCCTATATCCTGGGGTCTTCCCGATCTCGGCCTCCAGGCCTCTGAGCAGCCTCACAAACTTCTTGATTGCTGTTTTCCCTGTTTTCTGCTTTAGCGTTGCGAAGTCGTATTCCTCCCAAGTTACGTGGATGCTTCTCAGCCCGTAGAGTTCGGCCAGATACCTTGGCGCCAGGCAAACATCCGCCCTACCCTGGGCAACCTTGCTCACCGTGTCATAATGTGTTCTATACTGGGATTCAAACCCCCTCACCTCCTTAGGCTCTATGCCCCAGCTTTTAAGCAGGTATTCAAGGTATATCCTTGTCCCCGAGCCCCTATTCCTATTGGCTATGCGTAGCTCTCCCCCCGCCAGACCTTCAGCCAAATCTTCTAGTGATGCGACATTTATCCCGGGCCTCATAGCCATGACCATCTCCCTCAGATACCCCTTTATGAGAACGAGCTCGACGTCCACGGAGAACCTCCTCAAATAGCCTAGGTTGTAGCCTCCCTCAGGATCATAAAGGTGGATGCCAGCAAGATCGGCGTCGCCCAAGATGAGGGAGGCGAGCCCCCCCATAGAGCCCGTCCAGAAGACTCCAATCCTCTTAACATCCTTGGAGAGGAGGCCAACTGCGCGCTCAGCCAGGGGATCATGGCTCCCCGTTAGCACGAGGTCGTAGCTCAGCTTCTCGACCCTCCTCCAGCTTGCCGGTGGATAACCCAGCTTTTCGGCAGCCTCATAGTACTTTGTGAGAAGCAATTTGCCCAGCTCGGTGAGCCTCGCCCCAC
>WAQG01000052.1 GCA_015520395.1 Candidatus Geoarchaeota archaeon | reverse complement strand
CCCCGAGGCGAAGTTCATCCTCGCAGACATCCAGAAGGTCGACGCCAGGGATCTCATCAGGGAGTTCGGGGAGGTCGACGTGGTGATCGGCGGGCCCCCCTGCGAAGCCTTTACTGCCGCCAACTTTAAGCGAATGCCTAACCCCCTGGACAGGCTCTACAGGGATCCACGCGGAATCCTCACCCTCCACTTCATAAGGATAGTTGGGGATATGAGGCCTAAAGTCTTCGTGATGGAGAACGTGTCCCAGATAGCTGCGGGGCCCCTGAGGGAGGCTTTGAGAAAGGAGTTTGGGAGGGTCGGCTACAAGAAAATATATTTTAACGTTTTGAGGGCTGAGGACTACGGCACCCCGTCGAGAAGGACGAGGATGTTCATATCCAACATAAGGATAAGGCCCAGGCGCGTAAGGAGGCGCGTGACGGTCTGGGAGGCGATAGGCGATCTGCCTGACCCCAGGGGCTTCCACGACGTGCCAAACCACGAGTATGTCTCGCTTTCCAGGAGGAAGTTGAGAAGGATTATGCGTCTAAGGTGGGGGGAGTCGCTCATAACGTTTGTTGGTGGAGACGGGGTTGCAAAGCACAACTACATCAGGCTGAACCCACACCAAATAGCCCCGCCCGTCATGGGGAAGTCCAGGTTTATACATCCCTTCCAGGATAGGCTCCTAACGGTTAGGGAACATGCCAGGCTTATGGGCTTCCCAGACACCTTCATCTTCTATGGGGGAAGGGATACCCAGTTTGACCAGGTTGGGGAGGCCGTGCCGATACCTCTTGGACGCGCCATAGCCCTCGTCGTCAAAAACTATTTAGACTCCACGGGCTAAGGATGGGTAGGTGATTTCCGATGGGCAAGCTGATACCGATCCTACACAACGTCACCAGCCCCCACAGGGTAGTCGAGTTCGTCACCCTTGCCGCAACTATGGGTTTCAAGACAATCGTGATTTCAAAGCCGAGCGGGGCCGCAGCCCAGATGGGGGTTCCCCAGGCTTTTAAGTCGGCAGTCCAGCTCGGGGCCAACCTGATAGTCCTCTCAGACCTAACCGAGGTCAAACACCTCCTAAAAATAAGTGAGTTATGGTTCGTCCTGTCCCCCGCACACGCGGAGCTAAGCCTCGAGAAGATGGATCTCCTCGGCGAGGGTGTCGTTGGGCTTGTTTTCGGGGGTATGGAGCCGGGAATAACCGTCAGGGAGGCCTCGATGGGGAGGAGGGTTCACGTTGGGGTTTCGGCGTCGGTCGGGCCTATAGCCCTCTCGGCAATAGCGCTTTACCTCATTAGGAGTCGCCTAATGGAGGGGGACACCAAGGACGATTTTCCTCAAGATCAGTAGGCCGTCCTCATCCCTAGCGAAGAAACCAACATTGAGGTACCTGTAGTTTGCCTCCAGGGAGAACCAGACATAAACCTTTTTGGCATTCATCGGCTTGAACTTGCTCTCTATAAAGTCCTTAAGTATAGCTTGCACCGTGCTCCACTCATGCCCATAATAGTATGTTCCATACCCATCCATATACTCCACGTTGCCCGAACACCTTGAGACTACCTCCACAGAGATCCCAATGCTCCTTAAGTATTCGACAACATCGCTTCGAGCCTTATCCCTAGTTATGGTAGGGGCTCCATAGCTCATATCCACTCAAAGAAGACAGGGAGCAAAACAAATATAAAGATTTGGAGCCCCGGGCGGGATTCGAACCCGCGACCTGCCGCTTACAAGGCGGCCGCCCTAACCTCTAGGCTACCGGGGCCCCGCCATGAAGATATGGCAATATTGCCTAAAAACCCTTTCCTAAGGATAGGGGGTAGAAAAAGTGTGTTGTTTGTCGGGGGCTATACCGATGGTGGCGGTGGCTTTGGTATATTGGGCCTCGGCTTAGCCTCCTTTGGTGGTGGCGCGAGCTTTGCAAGCTCCCTCCTAGGCTTTGCGCCGAACCGCCTGGCTGCGATTTCCTTCTTTAACAGCTGTATTGCCAGGGCTGGGTCAACGCCCCTTGGGCAGACCATCGTGCATGCTCCTGCGAAGTGGCACCTCCAGCAGCCGTGGGGGTTGTCCACTATAAGTAGCCTTTCCTCGATTCCGTTGTCCCTCGTGTCGGCGCTATACCTGTATGCCTGTGTCAGCGCCTGGGGCCCTAGGAACAGCTCGTCGGTATAGGTTGTTGGGCATGCGGAGTAGCATAGCCCACATTTTATACAGTAGGAGAACTGAAGGTACATCAGGTGCTCCTCAGGGCTCTGTATGTACTCCTTGTCCAGGTCGCTTAAGTCGCTTACATCGGGGCGTATTATGTATGGCTTTATCGACCTGTGCTTCTCGAAGAAGCCGGTAAAATCAACGATCAGATCCTTCACTATTGGGAAGTTGGGGAGCGGACGTAGCTCGACCACTGTGGTGTTCAGCTGGAGAACCTGGGTCTGGCATGCGAGTCTAGGAATGCCATTGACCAGGAGGCCGCAGGAGCCACATATCCCCATCCTGCAGGATGCCCTGAAACTCAGCGTGTTGTCAACCCTCTCCTGTATATAGGCGATTGCATCAAGAATGGTCATGCCCCTCGTGATGGGAATCTTATACTCTTTGAAGTAGGGCTTCTCATCCTTCTCAGGCATATACCGCTGTATTCTAAAGGTTATCGTAACCTCCTTCTCTTTCTCAACAACCTTTGTCACGGCCATACGCTCACACCCCCACACTCATTAGATGAAATGTTATTGTGACGTAGCTCCCATAGAGAACCGCCGCAAGCCCCAGCAGTATTAGAAGTATGTTAATGGCCTTTTCCCACCTTCCCCCAAGCCACTCGATGAGCAAGACCCTTAAGCCATAGTTTGCATGATAAGTAACCGTTGCCAGGAAGACTATGTAGAACACCGTGTAGAGGATGTTTTGGGCCCTTTCGGATAGGAGCGTGTATGTTAACCCCTCTTCATAGCCCGCCCCCCCAACCAGAGCGGAGAACTCGGCGAGGTGTACTGCAAAGAAGAGCACAAGCAGCAATCCGGTAATTATATGGAGAAGCCAAAGAGTCGACTCACGCATCAGCCACCACCCCCGGCTGGCAGAATAAACATCTCTACGCCTGCGAGTATGATCAGGATTACAGCCATTATCATCACTAGGAAAAGGACAGCCCTCTGAGTCTTGCCCAGGGACGTCGGCTTGTAGGGGTAGATCGGCCTGCTGGGCTTTCCTACTATGAGGCCTAGCTCTGCCAGCGTCAACCTTATGCCGTTAAGGCCATGGTAGAATAGGGAACCCCACACTATGAGCTCCAGGGGATGCACCAACGGGTTGCTGAGTGTTGCCATTATGGATTCCCAGACCTCCCTCCCACCAGCCCTAAACCCTGTGACAACCACGTGCATGTAAAAGTACACCGCCACTATGAACCCGGTGACCCTGTGAAGTGTGTACGCCCACCTCTCCAGGTTAAACTTGGTTGGGTTGAGCCACCCGAGGAGCCCCCTCCTATTCCTCACCTCACGAACCTTCGCCACAAACACCACCTCCTAATACTTCCTAACAATAGGCTTCCACCTCTTGATCACCACAGGTATGTAGGTTAGCCTCGGCCCCTCAGGGGTGTAGAGGGCCAGGGTATGCTTAAGCCAGTTGTCATCGTCCCTCTCCGGGTAGTCCGTTCTAGCATGGGCGCCCCTCGACTCGGTCCTCGCGAGCGCCGAGACTGCCATCACTTCCCCAACATCAAGCATGTTCCCAGTCTCGAGGGTTGCTATCAGGTTCATGTTATAGCTCCTACCCTTATCAACAACCGTAACCTTCTTATAGCGCTCCTTCAGCTCCCTTATCCTTTTCACAGCTGTCTTCAGGCCCTCCTCATCCCTAAATATGCCGACATACTTGTCCATAGTCTTTCTAAGCTCCCAAGCAATGTCAAACGGATTCTCGCCATTCTCCGTCTTTAGTATAACGTCGAATATACGCTTCTCCTCCCTCTCCGCCGCATCCTTAGGAGTGCTTGGAAGCTCTGCTCCTCCCATAATATACTTAGCCGCCTCCGCCCCGGTTATACGACCATAAACAAGGCATTCCGCAGTGCTATTTGTGCCTAGCCTGTTTGCGCCATGGATGCTCACCGATGTTACCTCTCCAGCAGCCCAAAGCCCTTTCACTGGCCTTCCATCAGCCATCAGGACCTGGCCATCGATATTCACATGTATTCCTCCCATTGAGTAATGGGCGGCTGGCCTCACAGGGATCGGTTCCTCGACCGGGTCAACGCCAGCATACTTCATTGAGACCTCTCTGATGAGTGGTAGCCTTTCATAGATCTTTTCGGCCCCTAGGTGGGTTAGATCTAGGTGGAGGTAGCCTAGCCCCATAGGCCCTTCAAACCCCCTGCCCTCAATTATCTCCCGCATCATGCTTCTGGAAACGATATCCCTAGGGGCAAGCTCCATCCTCTCCGGGGCATATTTGGCCATGAACCTCTCACCCTTGTTGTTCTTCAAGTAGCCTCCCTCGCCCCTCGCAGCCTCGGAGATCAGTATGCCGGAGGGAACGAGCCCTGTTGGGTGGAACTGGAAGAACTCCATGTCTTTTAGGGGGATCCCGGCGCGGTAGGCCATAGCCATCCCGTCGCCGGTAACTATCCTTGAGTTCGTCGTAAAGGTATATATCCTGCCAGCCCCACCGGTCGCTATTATGGCAGCCTTAGCCCTGAAGAGGTAGAAGTCGCCGGTCTTCATCTCGATAGCCGTCAGGCCCATGAACTGGTCATCCTCCACTATTATTGACGTAACAAACCATTCGTCATACCTACTCCAGTTATCATACTTCAGCAGAGTATCGTAGAGCGTCTGCATCTCGAAGAACCCCGTTTTATCAGCTGCATATGTGGCCCTGGGAAAGCTGTGCCCACCAAACCTCCTCTGAGCTATCCTTCCATCCGAACGCCTGCTCCAAGGCATGCCCCACCGATCCAACAGCCTTATCTCCTCAGGACACAGCTTAACAAACCTTTCAACGGCGTCCTGGTCGGCCAGGAAGTCGGCCCCCTTAACAGTATCCCACATATGAAGCTCAAAGCTGTCTCCCTCCTCGGGGCGAAGAACAGCGGCGGTACCTCCCTCCGCGCAGACCGAATGACTCCTCATAAGGTGAACTTTTGAGATTATAGCCACATCGATCTTGCCGCCACTCACCCTCGAAGCCTCAAGCGCCGCCCTCAGCCCCGCAATCCCTGAGCCTATCACTAACAGGTCATGGGTTATCACTTCCACCACTGTAACCACCACCAGGTATATGCCTGCCACAGACTTTAATGTTTTACGACCTTCGAGGTGTGAAATCTATATACATCACAACATGAGCCGCATTGTATATACGTGACACCGACCAATAACTATTCTTAATGCATAACAAGTAAAAACGGTAAGGAGAAGTCAAAAGAAAGGTTTTTGGTTATGGGTAGCGCAGTGTCTTTATGATCTTTCCATCCATGCCTCTGAGCTCGAAGAGCAGGGGGATTTGCCCTGGAAGTGAGTGGGTTGCGCATGCGTGGCATGGGTCATAGGCTCTGAACGCCATTTCAACCATGTTGAGCAGCCCATCATCGATTTTTCCTTCCCTTATAAGGCTTCTCGCCGCCTTGTCGACAGATAGAGCTATTCTGGCAGCATTGTTCTGAGTGGCCACTATTAGATTTGCCTTCTTTATCACTCCACGCTCGTCCGTCTCGTAATGATGAATAAGTATGCCTCTTGGCGCCTCCACAACACCTATCCCTACGTCCGGAGTTTCTGTGGGGAGGTTCCTAATATGCTTGCTTGTTATCTCGGGGTTCTCAGCAAGCTCCCTCATCCTTTCCGCCGCATAGATCATCTCTATTATTCTAGCCCAGTGAGTCGCTAGGGTGTGGTGGACGGGCTTGCCTCCGAGGGTCTCGTAGAACTCTTCGTAGGCTTCCTGAGCCAGCGGGGTCGCCATGCCGTCGGCGGCGTTCAAACGACCTAAGGGTGCGACACATAGTATTCCGCTTTCAGGCCCGTCGACAAACCCCTTCCATCCAACGGGCCTGAGGTAGGTGAACCGTACATATGTCCAGGGCTCGACGTGCTCAGCCAGGTATTTAAGGTAGTCGTGGACGTCGAACTTGGCGTATTCGTTGCCGCTGGGATCAACAATCCTTATCTTACCGTCATAGAAGTTTACGTGGTTATTCTCGTCTACGAGGCCCATGTAGTAGGTTCTATGTGTGTAAGTGTCGGATGTTATCAGATCTAGGTACTCCTTGTTCGAGAGGACTAGCTTCTTAAACAGCTCTAAGGTGAACTTAGCGAACTGAACGCCTTTGTTGGCAACTTTAATTATCCTTTCCTGCAGCTCCTTAGAGATGCCTTTAACCACGCCACCGGGCACCCCAAAGACCGGATGCACAACCTTACCTCCTATCTCGGTCTGGATCTCCCTGAGCTCCCGTCTCATCGATATGACCTGTCTTGCCGTCTCTAAGCCAACCTTCTTTATTACTCCAAGTATGTTCCGCTCAGCCTTCGGGGCCCTCGGGCCAACTATAAAGTCAGGCCCACCTAGATAAAATACGTGAAGTGCATGATCCTCCAACATGAAGATGTTGTAGGTCAGCTCCCGGATCATTTTAGCGGCTGGTGGTGGCTCTACTTTGTAAAGATCATCTAGGGCCTTAGTAGCGGCCGTGTGGTGCGCCCATGGGCAAACACCGCAAATTCTTGAGGTTATCTGTGGAGCATATTCTACAGCCCTGCCGACGAGGAACTTCTCAAAGCCTCTAAGCTCAGGCACCTGGAAATACGCCTTTTTCGCATTGCCCGCCTCGTCCAGAAAGATCACTATCTTTCCATGCCCCTCAAGCCTGGTTATCGGATCTATGATTATCTCCCGACTCACGCCCCCACACCCCCCATATTTCTCCTTCTGAGAAGGGATCTTGGGAGGGAGTACATGTAGAACCACCCCACTGGATCCACTATCTTCTCCATAACCTTCTCGATCTCCTTCTCGTCCTCATAGTCTATTATCGAAGCTAGGAAGGATGCGGCCCTGGCACCCTGATCCTCAACATTATCAAGAGGGCCGAAGCAGCCGGTGCAAGGCATGCCTCCCTTGATACAGAGGGAGTCGCAGCCGCCTCTAGTAACGGGCCCCATGCAGAGGACTCCCTGGGAGAGATAGCATTTCTCGGGATCCAGCACCACCTCATGGAACCGCTTGATTTCCTTAAGCTTGATCTTGTCAGGCTTTGTCTCGTTTAATGGACATTCATGGCAAAGGGCCCTTTGAGATGCGAGGACTGTGCCCTTTGGGGGTAGTTTTCCGCTGAATAGTGTCATAACCGCGTTCTCAACGACGCTTGGCGGGGGCGCGCAACCTGGTATGTAGTAATCAACCTCTATGACCTGGTCCAGCGCCTTAACCGTATTCCAGAATGATGGGAGCTCTAAATCTCCCTCCCCAACCCTGACCCTTTCACTCGGCTTTACACCCTCAGGATTCACGACTGTTGGCGCCTCCTCATAAACATACCTGAATATGTGCTCCTTGTTCCAGAGGTTTGCCAGCCCCGGCACCCCACCGAGATGGGCGCAGCTCCCAAATGCAACCACTAGCTTAGACTTCCTCCTGAGCAGCCTTACCATCTCCTCGTGTTCCGAAAGCCTCACAGCTCCGTTGATGAACGAGACATCGATATAGCCGTACGGCATGTCTGCATCAT
>WAQG01000051.1 GCA_015520395.1 Candidatus Geoarchaeota archaeon | reverse complement strand
GCCCTTCGCCAAGCCTGACGTAAGGGTAAATTCACAGATAAGGTATTATGAGAAGGCATTTCCGGGCAGGGGGAGGCTTTATGGATACATATACCCGGCCGTCCGTAAGGCGGCCCAGGCCGCTGGTAGGCCCTTCAGGCTTCTGAGCGACAGGGGCGTCATGCTCTTCTTAGACAGGCGATTTCTTAGACATGAGATTAGGGAGAACCTGCCCAAGTGGATACTTAGGAATTTGAAGACTATTGCTGGCTGGGAGGGGCAGGTGTCAAGAATAGTCTCGGCGTTTTACAGGGGAAAGTGTTATAGCTGATTTAGTGACATTAGTTCTAGCGATGGATTTGGGTGTCAGTGTGGTTACCGAGAATGGCGAAACCCCAGTCAACGGCGGACCCTACTACTTACTCTCGGTAACGTATAATGGAAGGTTGGAGAAGGCTGAACTGAGGCTCTATGATCCCCGCCATAGGCGTATAGTGAAGCTCTATGACGGAAGTGGGCATAAGCCCTACTTCTATGTAAACCTGCCACCCGAGGATGTGACCAACATAGCGAGAAAACACAAGGGTTTTTTGAAGGCTGTAAAAAAGGTGCTCTACGACTCATTGAGGGATGAGAAGATAGTTATGACCAAGGTGATAGCTAAGGACCCCCTCTCTGTGGGAGGGGGAAAGAATTCGCTAAGGGAAAGGTTCTCTACTCACTGGGAGTCGAAAATAAAGTACCACCTGTGCTACATTTATGATACTCGACTCATACCCGGCATGGCGTACAGGGTTGTTAACGGCAAACTAAGGCTCGACACGACCAAGCTGAGCCCTGAGCTTGAGGCTGAGCTGCTCGAAAAGGTTCTTTCCAGGGTCGACCCATCTATGACCGAGTATCTCACAGCTCTTGACGAATGGGCCCGCACACTTGCCTACCCCATCATAAATATAAGGAGAGTCGCAGTTGATATAGAAGTTGCCACGAAGTCTATAGGCTCTCTTCCCGATGTTGAAAAAGCGTCGCAGCCAGTTATAGCGATAGCTTTTGCAGCCAACGATGGTTTAAGAACGGTTCTTGTTTTGAGAAGGCCCGGGATAAACAAGGAGCTCAAGGGGCTTCCCAAGGGTGTTCGAGTGAGGCTCTTCGATAAGGAGGTGGACCTGTTAAGGGAGGCATTCGAGGTGATACGCAGCTACCCTGTGGTTGTAACCTTTAATGGAGACTCATTTGACCTACCATACTTAAGGCATAGGGCTGAAAACCTGGGTATCAAGAGGGACGAGATCCCGATCAGCCTTGGGAGGGATCACGCCTCGGTAGACCCCGGAGTCCATATTGATCTGTATAAGTTTTTCTCGAACAGGGCCATCAAGGTTTATGCGTTTGGGAATAGGTATGAGGGGGAGAGCCTCGACCTTATAGCCAAAGCCATACTTGGGAAGGGAAAGATAAAGGTTGAGGACATAAGTCGGCTGAGCTATGGAGAGCTTGCTAGGTACTGTTATAACGACGCAGAAATAACGCTTGAGCTAACCACTTATAACAACGACCTCGTCATGAGGCTGATCCTCCTGCTGATGAGAATCTCAAAGTTGCCTATGGAGGATCTCACAAGGGCAGGAGTTTCTAAATGGGTTCAAAACATGCTTTACTTCGAGCATAGGCGGAGGGGCTTCCTGATCCCGAACCAGGAGGACATAATTGAAATAAAGGGTGAGGCCACCACGAAGGCCCTTATAAAAGGGAAGAAGTACATGGGAGCCAAGGTTCTAAAGCCCGTCCCAGGCCTCCACTTCAACGTCGTTGTCATGGACTTCGCATCGCTATACCCCTCCATAATCAAGACGTGGAACCTATCCTATGAAACCGTTAATTGTCCACACAGGGAGTGCATGAGGAATAAAGTTCCGAATACTCCTCACTGGGTCTGCACAAAGAGGCGGGGGATGACCAGCGTTCTCATAGGGGCCCTTAGGGACCTAAGGGTGGACTGGTTTAAGCCGAAGTCTAAGGACAAGAGGTTGCCAAAGGAGGTTAGGGAGACATATAAGGTTGTTCAGTCGGCTATGAAGGTCGTTTTAAACGCCGCCTACGGCGTCTTCGGCTCCAGCATCTTTGCATTATACTGTCCCCCAATGGCTGAAAGCACGACAGCCATCGGGAGACACTACATTGATTTGACGATCAAGAAGGCTCAGGAGATGAATCTCCAGATACTATATGGGGACACGGACTCAATATTCATAAAAAACCCCAGCGAGGAGCAGATCTCTGAGCTCATCGACTGGGCTGAGAGGGAACTAAAAATCGACCTCGAGATCGATAAGGAATATAAATATGTGTCCTTCTCCCACCGCAAGAAGAACTATGTTGGGCTGCTTAAAGACGGAACCTTCGACATAAAGGGTGTGAAGGGGAAGAAGAGGGATACTCCCGGCTTCCTAAAGGAGGCATTTAATGAGGCGTTAGATGTCCTCAGGAATATTAAAGGTGAGGAGGACGTTGAATATGTTAAACGCAGGCTTAGTGATATCGTGAAGAACAATTACAAGATGCTGAAGGCCCGAAGAATACCCTTAGAGAAGCTTGCTATGAAGGCCCAGCTCGGCAAGGATATAGGCGAGTATAAGTCGATAGGCCCCCACGTTAAAGCGGCTATGATGCTTCAAAAGAGGGGGATCCCTATCGGGAAAGGGGATACTATCGCCTATGTAAAGGTGAATACTAAGGAGGAGTATAAACCGGTGAGGCTCGCTAGGGGTGACGAGATAGACGTTGAAAAATATGTGGAACATATGAGAACAATATTTGAGCAGCTTTTAGATGCGTTTGGTGTGAGCTTCGATGAGCTCCTAGGTGGTGCTAGAGATCTGAGCATATGGTTTTCAACCAGGCGGGGATGAGGCAGCCTTAACAATTATCTCTACAGCTTTTTCTATGTCGGGTTTCCCGTTCTCGTCTAAGGGCACCCTGTTAAATAGATGTGTTATCCTCCCATCCTCATACTCTATGAAAAGCTGGGGTAGCTCCACCCCTCCAAACTCATCTTTCACGCCATGTTCAAGCAGGAACTCCCAGTCCTCCTTGCGATCCTCAAATGGGATGGCGAGCTCAGATGCAGCTTTCTCAGCAGCCTTCCTCACATACTTGCTGGCCAGCTCCCAGTCGGCAGTCACTGCAATTATCTTCTTAGCTTTACTCATGGTCTACCACAGTTTCACCAATAGGGCACTGTATAAAAGCCTTACACCCTGTTCGGCGGGCGTCCACGTGTCCACGGGCTTGTAAAGGTATTTATATATATCTGAAGGTATAGCTGTGAGAAGGCTTGAGATCGTATCCGCCCGAGAGCGACGAGGGGAACATCGAGTACAAGCTCTTTCTAACTAGTTGGCATAAGGAGAAGATCGAGAAGCTCGCAACCCAGATAAAATATAGGGTGAACGAGGGCGGGGGAGAGGCCATCTACGTGTTGGGGGTCTCCGACGATGGAAAGGTGATGGGGCTGAGCAGCAGGGAACTGGAGGCCTCGGTAAAGCTGTTGGATCAGGCTGCAGAGAGGGTTGGAGTTACATGCACCCTACTGCGTGTCGAGGAGGTGAGGCGGGGTAGGTTTGTTGCACAACTCCTGCTCAGGCGTGGGAGAGGGGAGCACTATCCTATCTGCCTCAGAATACCCGTGCTGGGTAATGTTGATAGTGGGAAGTCTACCCTGGTCGGGGTTCTGGTTTCGGGGAGTTTAGACGACGGTAGGGGTAGGGCCATGGCCCAGGTGGCCAGATATCTGCATGAGATCCAGAGTGGAAGGACGTCATCCGTAAACTATAGGCTTCTCGGTTTCGACGAGGCTGGCAATATAATAAACTATGAGATTGATTCGCCCCTCAACGAGGCTGAGATCTATCTAAGAAGCTCAAAGGTGATCACGTTCGTTGATCTGGCGGGGCACGAAAGGTATCTGAAGACGACGCTTAAGGGGATACTTGGGAACGAGGACGACTACGTGATGTTCCTTGTCGCCGCCAATGCCGGGTTTGTGGGGATGGCTAAGGAGCACTTCGGGATAGCTGTAGCCCTCAAGCTCCCAGTCTTCATAGTCATCTCCAAGATCGACATGGTGGCTGGTGAGGTGAGGAGAAGAGTTGTTAGGGAGGCTAAAAGGATCGTGAAGTTGCCGGGAATAGACAGGCTGCCCATGCTGATAAGGAGTATGGATGACGTAATAATAGCGTCAAGGCACATGCCGAGCGGGCGGGTCGTCCCAATCTTCCAGGTCTCTAACGTGACGGGTGAGGGGCTAGACCTTCTAAGAGCGTTTCTCAACCTTCTGCCACCCAGGCTTAGATGGGAGGAGAAGCGTAGGGGGAGGTTTAAGCTCTATATTGATGAGAAGTTCAACGTTCCGGGCGTTGGAACCGTTGTTAGTGGGCTTGTGGTAAGTGGGGAGTTGAGGGTTGGCGAGAGGGTTTATCTCGGGCCCTGGGGCGATGGGGACTTCAGGCTTGTCAAGGTTAAGTCGATCCACGTTAACCGGGTGTCCGTCGATAGGGTTTCGGCTGGGCAGGACGCCGCCCTAGCTATAACCGATGTGGGTTATGAGGAGGTTTTAAAGGGGATGGTTTTGATCGTCGGGGATAGGAAGCCTAGGCCCACCCACTTGTTTGAAGCGAAGGTCACGATTCTCCACCACCCAACAATGATCAGGGAGGGGTATCAGGCTGTGGTGCATCTACACACAATTCGTCAGGCAGTGCGTTTCGAGGCTATAGAGAAAGGCGTGCTGAGGAGCGGGGATACCTCCCGCGTTCTCCTCCGCTTCATGTACAGGCCCGAGTACGTGGAGCCCGGCGACAGGTTTGTTTTCAGAGAGGGAAGAACCAGAGGGCTTGGAAGAGTTATAAGGATTGTGGGTTAGAGGGCGGCTCAGCCCCTCACATCACCTCATTCCGGCCGGGTCGGAACCCGAGTTCTCAGTCATCGCCAGAATATAGATGAGCCTTAGTGGTAATTAGCCTTTAACCATGCTTAGAATTAGCGTGAGGAAGATGTCGCCCCAGAATATGGAGACCAGCAGCCCTAGGAGAAGGTAGAGTATGAATGGCTGGGGGGCCTCGACCCAGAGCGACCCCTCCACCCCCGGCGGCAGCCTCTGGGAGGCGTCTTCGAAGTCGATCTCCCTAATATCGCCCAGCGGCGTTGAAAATAGACTCACCCTCCTCCTCCCATCAGGATCGACCGCCTCGACGGAAACAAGAAACCTGTTCCTAAGAGCCTCCTCAATAGTAACCCTCCTGGCAACCAAGACAAGTAATGCCCTCTTCAATAACCCACCCTCATAGCCCTTAAATATCCAGCCATAACGAACCCTCCACACCACATTACGGGCCAGGTTTTCAACGACCGCTAGGAGTGAGCAGGCTATAGAGTTGTTGAAAATGGTTAGGATGAATATTGGGAGGGCTCTCCCCGCCATAACCGGTATCCTTGGAAGAACCGGAAACATCAACCCCAACGCCCAAAAGGCCTTCGCATCAGCACCACCAAACCTAAACACATAGTAAAGCGCCAGCCCAAGGAGAAAGCCCGTCGCCACCCCAACAATGTATATGTAGAGATCTACCGGCCAGCGCGTTACAACTTCAATGACTGTGAGGATCAGCCCGGCGGCCCCCAGGAGTATCCAGACGGCATCATCGACCTCCCTAGTCTTCACGTCACAGTATGATGCATAGCCTAACGCGACCAGCGATGCCGCCACCTTAAATAACCACAGCATCCTGACCATAACTTCCTAACCTTTTTATATAGATATCCCATCCTGCAGAATGGTATGGCTCCCCGGCAATGGAAGGATAAATGGCTAATACTTACATGGGCTTCAGGGCTGATCTACACGATATTCTCAATGCTCCTCGCGGGATTCTACATGCTCAACGTGATGGGATTCAGCTTCCCACTAACCGTTTGGAGCGCAACCCTCACAGCCACCGTTGTCCTCTGCTACGCATGGAGCAGCTTTATTCTGGGGGAAAATCATCACAGTAGAGGCCGCGTGACCCTAGCCTTCCTCACCCTCCTGGTGTCAATAGCCATCTTCTGGCTAGGACCCTCCGTCTGGAGTAATGCGTTCCTTGGACTGGTTAAACTGGCCCTCCCAGCAATCGGAGAAATATTGGAGGATATAGGAGGGATGCCGGTAACCAACATCCTTGCAGCTATGTGGCTGCTTGTGATACTCATACCCACGCTCGTGATGTACTTTCTCAAATCAAGGTGACCCATCTTAGCCATAACGTTTAATTGTTGCAACTTAGGAAGTCCTAAAGGTTCAGGGGATGCATCTTTGAAGGCTTGTTTTGCTATGGTTACATGAGCCTGATATTTGTTTCTTTGAGAAGTATTGATGGGGCTGCAACTGTGAATCCATGGTTCATTAGGAGTGAAAATTTCTCACCTGTTACACCCTCAACTCCCTTCATGAAGTCGTTAAAGTTGAGTTCCATTAACAGGCCGTTGGGAAGCTTTCTTCTCTTTTTAACCATGAGTGAGTTTTCTAGCTCTAAGTATATTTTTCCGTTTGTGTGGAAAGCTCTAGAAGCTAGTTCGATGTAGATGTCGGAGGATTCGATCAGTTCCTCCAACCCGTATTCCTCTGGTGTGAGTAGGGTTAGGTGCCAGGGTCTTGGTTTGTTCATTCCGGCGTTTCCTGTGGGTTTTGAGTTCATGATTCTCGCTGTCCTTAGGTTATGGAGGAAGGTTGTGAGTCTTCCGTCTTCGATTGGCTTGATCCCTTTTACGGGTTCGCCTTCCTCGTCGAAAATCCTGGCTCCAATGATGTAGCTGGGGTTAGGGGAGTCTATGAGGGTGAATGAGGCTATGTTCTGGTTCAAGTCATCTTTTCGGAACCTGGATCTGCCGGTGATGACTGAGCTTGCAGATAGATGGTGGGCTATAATGCTTAGAATTTGGGCGGCTGCGATGGGACTTAGCCCAACCCGGCACCTCATGGCCCTTCTTAACGATTTCTCGGCTCTGAGTGGGGTGAGGGGGGTTTCCGGCCTGGAGGAGGGTTTGGTGCCGATGAGTTTTAGGTTTTCCGGCATTGCTGGGTGTTTGGTTGTGAAGAAGGCCTCGGTTCCGGAGCCTTCGATGCCGTCGCTGGTGTAGATGTGGAATGTCCTTTTGATCAGGCTTACTGTCGCTGTTTCCCCCGAGGCGATGTACTCGTATAGCTGATCTTCTAGTTTTGTGAGTTTAGAGGAGTTTGGGGGTTTGTATCTGCGGGATCTTCTATTAAGTTCGCTTAACCCTCTTCGACAACCCCTAGCCCCGTGGAGCTTTAGCTCCGTTGCCAGGAGCCTTGCCAGTTTAGGGGGTTCTATTGTGCCTCTGATATGCTTGATTAGGCACTTCTCTGAGTCCTCAACATATATCTTCCAGAGTATGCTGGACGTGCTTGTATTGTACGAGAAGATTGGCGGCCTCTTCACCATGGATATCTCCTCTGTCTCCTCGGTGTAAATGATGAAGTCAAGCTTGAGTCTGGCGAGCTCCCCCGCCAACAGTCTTTGTTTAAGCTCCAGGTAGCTCAGGCTAGCCTCACCTCCACGCCCTCAAAACCGGCTAGGGGTCCACCGTAGCTCACCGGGACTCCATGTATCCTTGCTGGGAACATTTTCGTGCCCCTTGCTAGGCGTACATTGCTGTTAAGAAGGTTGTCGATACTCAGTTGTACCAGGGTCATTTTTGTGGGTTTGAGTTCCAGGTCTTTGAAGATGTAGGCGCCTAGAGGCTCCAGTATGATAGTCCTTCTGGTGAGGCTTATCCACCACCTCCTCACGCTGCTTATGAATATGCCGCATCCCAGCTCCTTGAAGACATCTTCTTCGGCGGCATCCCCCTCCAGTATGTAGGAGTTGCTTGGCGTGGGTTTCGGCATTTCTTGGAAGCTGGCGGCCCTAGCCGCACCGTTGTTTGGGAGTCCGAGGAGATGGGAGGTTTCTCTATCCAGTAAAACGTCGGTTTCCTCTCCACCCGCCAGTATCAGCCTGGGCCTCGACGGTGTCCCCTCATCGTCGTAAAGGTGGAAACCGTAGCTGTGTTCCATCCCAGGGTTGTCCAGTATGGTTAGCATTGTGGCATAGCTGTGGGTGGCATGGCGGCCCGTTTTAAGGGCGTTGTCAGCGGTTCTTGAAAGTGCTAGGCATAGGGCGATGAGTCCCGAAACCCCACTGTTTAAGATGATGTGGCCTGTGCAGTCCGGCGGCCTTTTATGTCCAAGCATCTCCGTAAGATCACGGGCCCTCGTCCTAAGCTCGTCAACTACATTGGGCGTCTTTACCAGCTCCCATCCAAAGGCACCGCCCAGCTCCCAGAAGTCTATGATGGGTTTTCCTTGAAGTTTTGTGGACGCCATGTAGAGAATTTTAAGTCGGGGGACTGTTCCTAACAGCTCTGTTCCCTCGGAGTTTATGAACAGCCTTTCGTCGTATTCTTCTTCAAACCCAACGGTTACGGCGACCTCCCCGAAGCCTCGACATATATTGCTCCTTATGTCATGGAGTATGTTGAGCTTCTCGGCTGGTTCAAGTTCGTTGAACCCGGTGGTTGCCTCGACGCCCCAGTTCTCAAGGTATCCACTCTCACTGGTTATTCTGGCCTTTCCAAGCCTTGCTCTAGAGTTGATCTTTGCCATCTTGACAGCCTGGGTGACAGCGAGCTCCATGGCGGATCGTGACAAGCCGTCGTGAGACACTATGCCTACCCCGCCGCCCCAAACAACCCTGACGAAGAAACCTTCCTCGCTCGTAATTACGGGCGTCTCTTCTTCCCGGCTCCAGACCCTCTTAACGTCCCTTCTATGTATCCTGATCTCGGCATACTCAGCCCCTAAGCTGGTCGCCCGCTCTATAATTTTCCTGGCATCGTCTCTGAGATAATCTAGGCTCATCGTCCCCTAAATATGTTCCAGGCATAATAAAGCCTCTGAAGGACGGTTGCCTGAGAGCCTAGTATAAGGACATATACTGCATACTCGATCGCCCTGTGGAAGAGGGGTGTTATGAACGATGCTAGGATAAGCAATATCAGCCTTTCCGCCCGTTCAAAGAACCCGACGGCAAACTTCTTAGAAGTGTACGCCTCAACCCGCGCCCTTACATAGCTGACCATCACCGAGCTGAAGATGGCGATCATCGCAATCACGCCATCCAGATATCCGCCCAAAGCCATCCCGAGGAGTATCACAAATTCCCCATACCTGTCCATGACG
The DNA here is from genome assembly GCA_015520395.1 of Candidatus Geoarchaeota archaeon. GTDB lineage: Archaea > Thermoproteota > Thermoprotei > Gearchaeales > WAQG01 > WAQG01. The sequence goes on along the minus strand of WAQG01000051.1, from coordinate 9,551 downwards.
GAATCGTAAACACCACCAAACCTGGTGGTTTTCTTTAATGCCTTTGCCACAGCGCCGTCGAGAACGTCGAGAAGGCCCGAAACAAGTATGAGCAGTCCACCCATGACCGGGGCCCTCAAGTAGAAAAGAAGGCCTGCGAGGCTCGCCGCCGCCACACCTAAAGTTGTAATGATGTTAGGAGTGAGGCCTAAGCCGCCTAAGGCTCTACCGATTTTTAGGAGGGAACCTTCAACATTTCTGCGAAGTTTGTTCAGCATTCACAGTCCCTCTTAAGAGCGTTAGCTTCTCCTCTATGAGCTTTAGCCCTCTGGCAAACGTCTTTCTGCCATGCTCTGTAAGCTCGTAGTATCTGTATGGCCCCATATTCCCCTCGACAGTCTTGATGAGGCCCTCCCGCTCCATCTTACTCAAGACAACATAGATGGTTACGGTTGAGGCCTTCACACCATAATATATCTTGATCTCCTTAACTATCTGGTAAGCATACTTTGGCCCCTCCATGAGAACCTTACAGACATAAAGCCATATGTTGCTCTTGGTTAACGATTTTTCAAGCCGCTCATAAGCCATGCGCCGCCACCTCAACGTACCTGCCGAGTATCGAGGCAATCTTCCTTGGCCCGACCGCCAGTATTAGGGGCGCCAGTTTAGGCCCGCTCCCCCTCCCCAGTATCGCCATGTAGAGTATCCTGAATCCTTTCTTGGGTGAGAGACCTAAGCCCCTGATTTTCGAGTATAGCTCCTCCTCAAGCTTTACAGCATCCCGGCCCTCCCAATCCTTTAAGAGAGTCTCAACCTCCTTGAGTAGCTTGACCCCGTCCTCGCCTATCCTCTCTAAAATAGCCGGGTCAGCCTCCTCCCTGATCTCTACCCTGTAGTGCTTCGGGGCGTACCTTTTCACCCATGTGTAGGCCTTTCTTAGGAGCCTTGCAAGCCTGGCGACCTCCCACTCCTCCAGCTCATCCTTAAGGTGGCCGGTTTGCCTTAGCTTCTCGATTGCCGCATCTACGTTCTCGGTTGAGGGGATTATCTGGGAAATCACGGCTAGGAGGGTGTAAGGTGCCTGGAAGGGAGGCTTTGGGGGAACTTTATCGTCGTTGGCCAGCTCGTAGGCCCTCCTTATATCAATGATCTTATCGGGATCGGCTGGCTCCTCCAATCCAAAATATATCCTCTCAGCCCTACTGTACTCCTCGTGAAGGTGCGGAACGCCATGCACAGGGTCGAATTCCAGGTGGCTCATAGGCCTCATCACGTAGTACCAGTACTTCAGCACCTCGGGTAGACCAACCTCCAGCCACTCATCCATCGTAAAGACTATCCCACCCGAACTACTCATCTCAAGGCTTCTCCCATCAACCTTCAAACTCACCCATTCGAATGGAAAGCCCATTGGAGGCTCCTTGCCAAAAAGCTTCCTATAAAGCTCGTTACAGCTATCCCTACTACCCCCAGCAGCGGCGTGATCCTTGCCGTAAAGCTCGACATCAACCTCCAGGACGTTCCAAAGGGCCACCCACTCAGCCCGCCACTCAAGCTTCACATCGCTAAGCCTAGCCTCACCTACATGCCCGCACCGCGGGCACATATACCTTATCAGCCCCTTCTCCCCGTCGTAGTCCAGGATCTTGGTTGTTCTTATGTTTCCGCACTTCTTACATAGAGGCCTCACCGGAAACCAGCCTGGCCCAAGCTTTCCACCCTTATACCTGTTGAGAATCTCTCTCGCCCTCTCCCTATTCTTTATGAAGAACCTAACTGTCTCGACCATCCTCCTATCCTTGTAGATCTCATGGGTCATGATGGGAGTTGCCGTTATCCCATACTCTTCATAGTGCTTCATGTAAGGCTCGAAGAAGTGTTCCACCCAGTTTTCATGGCACCCCCAGGGGTCAGGAACATCGAGGATTCTAACCCCACTCCACTCGTTTATGAAGCTTCTTGGCACCAGCCTCTCTTTAGCCTTAAGCGGATCCTGTGTATATACCACAACTATATGCCTGACCTCCTTGCCAGCCCTTCTTAAGGCGCGTGCTATGCCTGAAGGATATATGACCTCCCCCCTAAGCTTGCCTATGTGAATTGGGCCGGAGATAGCCATGCCTCCGCTAATCACGAACCTCTTCTTTCCCGTGGCGAGCAGCCTGTCCACGAACCTGTCAAGCCAGTGTTTTATCCCCTGCCTCGACATGGCTTACCTTCTATACCCAACCATGAAACTTGTTCTCTGAACCTTTCTCTCCTCCTTAGCCCTAACCTTCCTTATCCCGAGGTATATGGCGCAGGAGACGCAGTAATATTTAGTTACTGGTATCTTCATTATCCTGGCACCCTGCTTCTCAAGCTCCATGGCAAGTTGTGGATCGACTGGATAATAATACCTGGTCACCTTTATCGCCTTATCTCTTGGAACCGCTCGACCACACTGGTCACAGTAGATTATCTCGCCACGTCCCTTACTCCCCTTCGACCGGCCTCTGCTCTTTCTCTTCTTCGGCAACCTACTCCCCTACCTAAGACCTCAAAATCCCATATATTAAACCTACTTTTGGGAGGCACCCATAGTTCTACGCCAAACCTCGACTATGTCGTATCCAAAGATGGCCTTATAAGCCTCTCTCCCCTCCTTGGTCATCCTGAGGGGCGTCCATGGGGGGTCCCACACGAACTCCACCTCCACATCCTCCACGCCCTCAACTTCCATGACAGCGCTCTCCACAAGTTGTTGAAGGAAGGCGTAGATCGGGCACCCTGGGGCTGTGAGCGTCATCCTTATCTTCACATGCCCATCTTTGACTATTACATCGTAGATTAAGCCGAGATCCACTATGTTTATTGGTATCTCAGGATCGTACACGTTTTTTAGGGCTTTGAGAATCCGTTCCTTCAGCTCCTTGGACACAGTCTACACCCGCTAAAAGGTGTAACTTGGAAGATGAATATATGTGTTGTGGATTCCCACCAGAAGGCTTAGTATGATCTTCCAACGTAGAGGATGGTTATCGAGCTTCTGCCACAAACCGGGCATTTATCACGGCTTTTCCTCGGCTTCCTCAGGGGCTTCCCAAGTATCTTATAGCCGGTCAAATCCTCTATCTCATGGGCACACTCCTCAGAGCCACACCATGGGACTATGGCTATCATCCGGTTTTTGACGACCTCACCTATCTCCTCGAGGCTCTTTGCCGGCTTGAGCCTCGCCTTAAACTCCCTCCAAGCCCTCTCCTTCATCTCCCTAAGCATAACTCTCATGGTCCTGCGTATCTCCTCCGCAAGCTGCTCGAGTTTCACGAACAGCCTCTCCCTCGTATCTCTTCTGACCAAAGTTGCACCACCGTTCTCGAGATCCCTCGGCCCAACCTCAACCCTTAGGGGCACTCCTCTCCGCTCCCACTTGTAGAACTTAGAGCCCGGCGTCTCCTCTGGATCGTCATCCAGGTGAACCCTTAGACGCCTCCTCTTAAGCTCGTCGTATATCCTTCTTGCATATTTGTACACCGCCTCCTCGACCTCCTTGTAGGGTATTGGAACGATAACGACCTGGATCGGCGCGACGTTTGGGGGGAGTATCGGCCCAAGCTCGTCGCTGTGGACGGCTATTATGCTGGCAATCACCCTCTCAGAAATACCGTAGCTTAGCTGGTAGATGTGCTCGTATTTGCCCTTCTCGGTCATGAACTTGGCGTCAAACGCTTTTGAGAACCTCTGTCCCAGATAATGCACGGAGCCTATCTGGAGCGCCCTGCCGTCAGGCATTATGGTGTCGAAGGTTACGGTTTCATCAGCTCCCGCGAACCGGTCCCATGGGAGCCTAGAGCTGATTATGTAGGGTATGCCAAGCGCATTGAAGAACCTCTTATAGATGGATATAGCTTCCCTGAACTGTCTCCACGCATCCTCGCTGGTCGCATGAGCGGTGAAGGCCTCCTTGAAGGTAGAGATCTCCCTGACCCTTATGAGGGGCCTCGTGGACTTGGTCTCATACCTGAAGACGCTTACAACCTGGTAAACCTTTAATGGCAAGTCCTTCCATGACTGGATCCAGTCTCTAAACGCCGTTGTCATGGAGGTTTCGCTTGTGGGCCTTAAGGCGAGCTCCATGTCCAGCCGCGACTTCCCTCCACGGGTCACCCAGAAGACCTCGCCCATGAACCCCTTGATGTGCGTTGCCTCCCTTTCAAGCATGGTTCTGGGTATGAGCAGGGGGAAGAGAACCTCCTCGTGACCCGTCTTGTCTAGCAGCTTTCTCATTATGTTTATCACATTTTGCCTGAGCTTGTAGCCGTAGGGCATCCATATACCCATGCCCTTCACTGGATACCTATAGTCGTATATCTGGGCGGTGAACAGCACGTTGTTAAGCCACTCTATGAAGTTCTCCTCCCGCTCCCCCATATCGTCTCACGCTGTAAATTCAAGAGTATGAGGCATATTAAAGCTTTATTTGAAGAAGTCGAGAAGCGTCCGCTGCCTTTTCCTAGAAGGCTGCCTTTCCCTACTCTCCTCAAACTCGTCTAGTATCAGTTTGCCGTAAACTCCGTCGTATCCGGGAATTATTTTTACCTTACCCTCCCTAACTCTTATTATGGCGTCGGCCAGCCTTTTGCCCACGGCAGCCTCAAGTTCCTCCCTAGGCACCTCAAGGAGGACTTTAAACTCGCTGCCAAACTTCTCAACAAGCTTCGTATAGATCTCCCACACGCTACTGCTGTAGAGTGCCTGGCCACCCTTCAACCCCAAGACTGCAACGATTATTTCGGAGAGTGGGAGAAGCTTGACAAATGGCCTGGCGCCGCGGGGCCTTGCCCCCCGGGGCCTGTCGGACAGCATCTCCACCCTTTGTTCAACTCCCATGGTCAGCTTTCTCCCGCAGACCGGGCATCTTCCTCCAAGCCTCCTTACGTCCTCAGGGGACAGTGGCCCTACACCACACTTTCTATGCCCACTCCAATGATACTTTCCGTAGGCGGGGTCGACCTCTATGGTCATCACGATCCTTTCCCTCTCACTCACTATCACCCTATATAGGTCATCATAGCTCAGCTCCTTCAGCTCGAATACGTTGGCCTCCCTGCCTATTCTCCAAGGCCATGGTGAGTGCGCATCAGAGTTACTGAGTATTGCGAGGCGATCAAGTTGGCTCACCCTCCAATTCATCTCCGGGTCGCTTGAGAGCCCGGTTTCAAGGGCATGGATCCTATCAACCCTATCCCCATAACACTCCTCTAAAGTATCGACCCCGCCAAAATACCCAAATATGCTCCACCAGGGCGTCCATGCATGGGCGGGAAATACAAGGATCTTACTATCGATCGACATAAGTATATCCACAAGCTCAGCCGGATGTATGTGAGCTGTGGGCCTCCCCTCATAAACGTCAAACCCGTGCCTCGCAAGCTCGTCGGACGCCTGAAGAGCCACTTCAAGGCTGGGCATCAACACTACGTGATGGATCCTCCGCGTCTTTCCCCCGTGTTTAAATATGGTCGCCACCTCCGTTTGTGCGACGAAATAGAGATCCGCGTTGGGGGCCCTATAAAACCCGTTACCCATATCCTCAAGGGAGTCCGCTAGTTCTTTCAGCCAGGTTGGGTGGAGGACGTCGCCTGTTCCCAGCAGTTTTAGCCCCTTCATGGGTGCATACCTTGAGAGGGTTTTAACATCCATGTTGCCCGAGGTGGCTGAGGAGTATTTTGAGTGTATATGGAGATCTGCAATCACCCTCACTGCGATATCCCCCTTCTTGCAAAAAGTATGTAGCCCGTATGCCCTATCATGAGCGTTCTTGGTCTAAGCGCCACTGGATCGACCTGATACTCCCTTTCAAACACCTCTACAACCCTTATGTCGAAGAAGCCCGACTCCCTCAACTTTACGATGGTCTTGGACACCTGATTTAGGGTGGGGTTAAACGAGACGAAGAAGCCTGAACCCTTAAGCGCATTCCTAGCGTGCTCGACGACAAGCCACGGGGTTGGCATATCCAGGATAACGGCATCAACATCCCTCTCGTCGATTCCCAACGTTACGTCTTTTAGCTTTAATGTTACGTAGCTTAGAAGCCCGACCCTCTCTAAGTTCTTCTTGGCCTCCCTGAGAAACCGCTCATTCACCTCATACGAATACACATGTCCATCAGGCCTTACTATTGATGCAAGAACAGCCGTTAGAGCACCACTCCCAGTACCAGCCTCAACAACCTTTGAACCCGGGCCTATGTCGGCATACATTATTATCTGTCCGGCATCCTTAGGATATATTATCTGTGTAGGCCGGGAGAACTTCTCGATGAAATCTATCAACCGAGGCTTTGCAACGTGGAAGAGCCTTCCAGTGCTACTTTTAATGACCGAACCATAGGGCATCCCTATAATGTCATCATGCCTAATTACACCCTTATGCGTATGGAGCTCGCCGCCGGACTTCACCTTAATCAGATATTTTCTCCGCCAATCCAGGACCAACAGGACTTGATCCCCCTCCTTAACCACCCCGCTCATCCCCTTCCGCCCTCCTCAGCTTGTAGTGCCTTGTAAACTCCGAGGCTCGATACGCATTATCAAACTCCCCCAAGATTTTGGCCGAGGAAACCATAAAGAACCTTCCACACCTCACACACCGCTTCCTTTTATACCTGCCACTAAATGCCTGAATCTCGCCGCAGTAAGGGCATACTGCTACAAGGTACCTTGCCATTCTATCCACCGTCAACCACTTTATATCCCTGGATAGAGGATAATATTTCTTGGCGATGAGGAGAGCTGGTATTATAGACCCCCGCGTCGGAGGGGATGATAGCTGACGCCAGGGCGGAGCCCCAAGGCCCTGCAGACTAGAAAGCCTATAGCTGTAAGGTTAAGGGAGGACTACAGGGTTGCTAAGAGGAGGATGAGCGAGTTTATAAAGAACATCGTCAGACACCATAAGATTATCGGAATCGTGATATTTCCTCTAAGCTATACTTTGACATTCGGGTTAATAGAGCTCTCAAAGGAAGTCTTACCACGACTATATAGAAGCGACATAATCTCCATAGCAGAGGCCCCCCCAGCGCCCATGAAAGCCCTCATAGAGGCGTTTTTAAGCTCGGGTTTCGACGGCATCATCACCGAGTCTCCAGTCGGATACAGCGTTCCCAGCGAAGCCATTTTGATAGCATCGGTTCCAGCCTCGTTAGATATTCATGCTGAGCCTGATTTTCTGTGTGGACGATGGCGGGAATTCTCAGCACTGTATTCACGGTCACCCCTGCGGCTAGAGGTTATGAAGATGCTTAGAAGATGTGGGAAGCCCCTCATAATGCCCCGGGGGGATATCGACCTCGTCGAGGTCGATATTAAAGTTTCGAGGGAGGAGCTTGTGGGAATTATAGATAGGAGATTAGCCGAGCGTGGCAATAGGGATTCTCCTGAACGATGACTCATACTCCCTTCTTATGAGTTCCCTTAAGGCATGCCTTACAGCTTCACTTCTTGTAATATATCTACCCTCCCTAACCAGCCTGTCTATCTCCTCCACGTACTTCTTCGGAACCTTAACGGTCAAGGTCACCATGGCCACGCTGATTCACCGTAATACCTCCGACAGCATAAGATATAAAGGCGTTTAACCTCGAGCATTACAATGAACATACCATGGGTAGCCCCCGCAGACTTAGGATGAAGCGCGTAAAAACAGGCGTTGAACCATTAGATTTCCTGCTTCCTGAGGGCGTCCCGCTTAATAGCTTTATAACACTTTCGGGTGAGGGGGGTACTGGTAAGTCTGTTATTCTCCAACAGTTGGCAATCAGCTTCTTAAAGCGGGGCTTCTCTGTCATCTATGTTGCGAGCGATGATAGCCCCTTGTCCATAATGTTAAATATGAAAAATTTTGGGTGGCATGTAGATCGCTATGGTAAAAGAGGTAGATTCAGATTTGTTGACTGTTTCTCCTTTAGAATAAAACGTTCATTAGAGTATCCAGAATATGTGACAGTTGTGGAGCAGCCAAGTTTTTTAAGGAATATTACAGACGTCCTCGACTCGGTTATGGATAAGCTTCGGGGCAGGAAGGTCATGTTGATAGACTCATTGACGGACATAATCTCACATGCGGAGCCAATGACGGCGATAGAGACCGTTAAGGCTTGGAGGGCTAATTATACAAAGGCTCAAAACACGCTCGTCTTCACATCGTTTCACTTCGGCATAAAGGCTTTCGACGAGATTGAACAGATAATCGACTACATAGTTGACGGTATAATAGATTTGAGGTTTGATCCATACCTGATGCAACAGGGCGTTCTTGTTAAGCAGATGAGGATTAGAAAGATGAAGGGGACTTCTCACTTAACCAAATGGGTCTACTTTCAAATAACTAAAGATGGATTGAAGCTCATTGATAAGGCCACGGTTATGAAGCTCGTCTCCTGAATACACTTTCGGTCATCTCTCCCCCTGATTTAAATACTCATTTCCTTAATACTAAGTGGAATGACCCCTCACAAAATTATAGCAGATATTATCAGGCTCAGAACAGATCTCCATATTGCCAGGATTGTTTCTGCCCTAGGTTTCAAGGAGCTTAGTGCATTTATCCTCTCCGAGCCCATCAAAACTTTGGAGCGATACGCTAATTTAATGGGTTCATCCATATATAACAGGTATTTCTTAATGTCATTTTTTGGGTTAAGTGAGGAGGATGTGAAAAAAATATATAAGTTTATATTTAGTCAGGATTTAAATAGTCTTAATGATATCTACATGATCATTTATGATATGTTATGGGAGCTTGCCGAGGTCCTAAGTGTTACAAGCCGCTGAGTGAACAATATATAGGTTGTGTTGTTTCTGTAGGTTGGCTGGGAGCCTTGGCCTCTGAAGTGCTTGTTATGGTTGTAAAAACTAGAGCCGGGGATGTCGAAATACTTCTTGAGAGACATAAGGCGCCTCTGATAGTGGAAAGGCTTTTGAAAACACTGCCAACTGAGGTGATATTTGCGAACCTTGGTAGCTATGTTGTCCTACAGCTTAGCATTGAGGCGTGGGTTGAGAGAAGCTATAAGAAGTTTTCTCCAGGCGATGTTGCATATGATCCTATGCAGCGAGCCATAGTAGTTTTCATCTCGGAGGGCTATGGCAGGTTTAAGCCGATTGGGAAGGTTACAAGTGGACTTGAGGCACTGATTAAGGCGCCGAGCCCGGCGCCGGTCAAGGTCGAGCTTAAAACTTGATGAATGGGGGTTTTTCCTCTAGGTTTAAGACGGGTATGGGGGTCCAGCCTGTTTTTATCGTGTCGCCAAACTCCACGAGTTCTCCCTCAACCTCATTTGCCTTTACCAGAAAGTAGTTTCCTAAGCGCTTGTCCGATTCGATGTAATAGAATATTGGTATGCCGTGGAGCTTATAGTAGTCGTGAAACACCGCTAGCATGCCATATATGTGCTTGCCATTATGGGTAAAGTGAAGTATGTATACGGGCTGCCCCATAATAGCCATTGCTGCCGCTATTCTTGCTATATCCTCCGGTCCCTTAACTTTGAGGTTTATTACATGTTGGCCCGCTTCCAT
>WAQG01000050.1 GCA_015520395.1 Candidatus Geoarchaeota archaeon | reverse complement strand
CCCACACCCCGGCCTGGTAAAAGTTGAGGAGATGGCTAGGAGGGGGAAAAGGCTCGTCAGGCTTCCTTACACTGTGAAGGGGCAGGATGTTGTATACTCCGGGCTATATTCGGCGGCCCTCAGGGCTTATAGGGGTGGCACTGCACTTGAGGACGTGTGTCTCAGCATCGTTGAGTATGCCTACTGTATGTTGGGTGAGGTTGTTGAGAGGGCATTGGCGTTCACTGGGAAAAAGGAGCTTGTCTTAACTGGGGGTGTCGCAAGGAGTAAGAGGCTGCAGGAGATTATGAGGGCGGTTGCCTCCGAGCATGGGGCGGTGTTTAAAGTTGTGCCGGAGAGGTATGCTGGCGACAACGGTGCGATGATAGCATTGACTGGGTTGCTCGCGTATAGGAGTGGTGTGGTTGTGCCTGTCGAGAAAAGCTATGTCAACCAGTTTTGGAGGGTCGATGAGGTTGATGTGCCTTGGAGACGAGGAGAGTAAGGCTTGTGAAAAAGGGGGCTGAGGCTGAGCTTTGGTTTGGATACTGGCTGGGACTGCCATCGATTTTTAAGGTAAGGAGGGAGAAGCCGTATAGGCCGGCGGAGCTGGACAGGTGGGTTAGGGTTAGGAGAACCGTAACTGAGGCAAGGCTCCTCCACGAGGCCTACTTAGCAGGGCTCGCCGTCCCCTCACTCTACCATGTGGATCTCGATAAAACCATGATCGTCATGGAGTATGTTGAGGGGCCTACGGCCAAGGAGCTTGTGGAGGGCGGATATAAGGATTTGGAGTGGCTTTTCAGGGAGATGGGGCGGGGGATAGGGCTTCTCCACTCTAGGAGGGTTGTTCACGGCGACCTTACAACCAGCAATGTGATCATGAGGGGGAGCAAGCTCTACTTCATAGATTTTGGCCTTGGGGACAAGAACGCTAGGCTTGAGGACATGGGTGTCGACCTTCATCTCTTTCTGAGGGCCCTTGAAAACACCCACTACGATGTAGCCTCAAGGGCATTTGAGTGGGCTATGGAGGGCTATGCCGAGGTCGTGGGGGAGAGTCAGGCTAAAGCGGTTAGGGAGAAGGTCAGGGAGATAAGGATGAGGGGGAGGCACGTTATGGAGAGGAGGAAGAGGAAGCCCTTCCCCGTTTGAAGGAGTACCATTCGGCAAAGCGTTTGAGCGACTTGAACCTGTGGGAAACCCGGTTCTTCTCCTCGCCGAGCTCCCCATAGGTCTTAGCGTAGCCCCTAGGTATGAATATGGGGTCGAAGCCCCAGCCGCCACCCCTTATTTCATGGGCTATCCTGCCTCTTGTAACTCCCCGGAAGAGCCTAACCTTCAGCCGCCTATCCACGTAGGCTATCACCGAGACGAACCTAGCCCCCCTTCTCCTCACATCCCTGAGCAGCTTCAAGATACCCTCACAACCAATGGTTGCAAACACGTAGGAGGAAAAGGGGCCTGGAAAGCCGTTTAAAGCATCTATGAATAGCCCGGCATCCTCCACAAGCACCTCCCCCTTAAGCACCTTGGCAGCTTCCAGGGCCTTGAAGGCAGCTATCACGCTAATATCGTTGAACTGTAGCTCGGGAACATCGATGCTTGCCCACTCGACCTCTATCCCGTAACCCCTGAGTATTGCCCTAACCTCTCTAAACTTGTCGGCATTTCCCGTCACAAAACGCAACATGACAAACCTACCACCACCTCCCCCGGGAAAAACTTTGCTAGCATGGTGGCACCGTTTTTTGGCGTTTAACGTAGGAAAGTATATATTTACTCCCCTAATCCATATCCTAGGGGCCTGTCATGAATAAGCGGAGGGAGAAAGGGAAGTCCCACAGCACCAGGCCGGTAACGCCTAACGAGGTGTTGCTATCCAAGATTAATCCAGAGGAAGTTAAGACCCTTGTCATCGACCTCGCCAAGAAGGGGTATCCACCATCAATGATAGGGATAATTCTTAGGGATCAGCATGGCGTCCCGCTAGTCAGGGCTGTTACAGGGAAGAAGATAACCGAGATTCTCCGTGAGGCGGGGCTGGCGCCGGAGATACCTGAGGATCTCGCAAACCTCATAAGGCGGGCTGAAAGGGTTCTCAGGCATCTCGAGGAACACCCAAAGGATAAGAGGTCTGTGAAGGGGCTGGAGGAGATAATCTCAAAGATAAACAGGCTTAAGAAGTACTATAAGCGCGTTGGAAGGCTGCCGCCGGACTGGGATTATAAGATAAAGGTGCCAAAGTAGATATGGGTATGAAGGATCTAAAGCCTGTTTTCGATAAGGCCGCTGAGGTCGCTAGGACGATAAGAGAACATTTGGATTCAACATTCATGATAGTCTCACACTATGATGCCGACGGCCTCTCCTCAGCCCTCATAATGGCCAAAGCCCTGACCAGGCTGGGTGCACGATTCCAATTAAGGATAGTTGACCAACTTGACTTAGACGAGGTGAAGAAAAGCCTTGCAGTTAGTCCTCCAACCATAGTGTTCACCGACCTTGGAAGCGGCTACAAGGACATGATTGTGGAGGAACTTGAGGGAGCCGGGAATAAACGGGTTATAATAATTGATCATCATGAGCCCCGAGAGGCTCCAGACTCTGAAAAACTCTTAGAGTTGAATCCCCATAGACTGGGACTCGACGGCTCCCTGGATGCATCCTCAGCTACGTTAAGCTACCTGGTGGCCAAGACCCTTGACGAGAATAACGTTGACTTGATCATCTTTATGGTCGCAGGGGCGCTTGGAGATAGGCAGGACTGCGGTGAAAGGCGTAGTCTCTGCTCCCTAAACGCAGAGCTTGTGAGGGAGGCTGAGGAGCTCGGCTATATAGAGGCGAGAATAAGGCCCATGTTTCCAGGCTCCCCCTCAACCCCCGTGGTCAGGGCGATCGCCAACATGGTCGACCCCTATATTCCGGGGCTCTCAGGCGACGAGTCCGCCGTCTACGCCTTTCTCAAGGAACATGGGATAAGCCCCGAGGATAATGGGAGGCTTAGGGCCCTCAGGGATCTGTCTGAGGATGAGGCCAGAACCATCACCAGCCTCCTCGTTCTTCACATGCTCTCCAAGGGGCTTGACGCTAAGGAGGCGGAGAAAATGCTCGGCTACGACTACATCAAGCCGGACGTAGATGTACTGGCAAGCGGCAGAGAGATGGCGAGCTTCCTGAATGCCTGCGGCCGTCTCAGAATGCCCTGGTACCCGTTCGCCATATTTGGGGAGGGTTGGCCCACACTTGACCAGGTTGAGAATGTTCTGGGAGAGTATAGGCTTAAGCTCGCCAGAGGGCTCGAGTGGGTATGGGAAAACAAGGAGAACTTTCCTTCATTAAGGTATGTTGTGGGAGTTCCCGCCAAGGGCGTTGTCGAGGATAGGCTGATAGGTGTGATAATCTCGCTAAGCATGGGTGCCGGGATGTTGGAGGGGGAGAAGGTCGTTGTGGGCTTCGCTTACTCCGACTTTAGAGAGGGGCAACTTAAGGTTTCCTGCAGATCTCCAAGGAGTCTGGTGGACATGGGTGTCGACCTCGGGAAGGCCGTGAAGGTGGCTGCGGAGAGGGTAGGGGGCCTTGGGGGAGGACATGATGCAGCGGCGGG
>WAQG01000049.1 GCA_015520395.1 Candidatus Geoarchaeota archaeon | reverse complement strand
GGTCCTTCACCGCATACAATAAGCTCCCTCGGCACGTAAGGGCCGTTGACGTAGGGTACGTCTCGAGGGACGGCTCTCTAAGATCAATCTCCGACATCGACGAGGTTTTCCTCGTTGTCGAGTACATTGAGGGCGAACTTTACTATCGGGATCTGGAGAGGCTTAGGGATGGGGGCGAGCTGAGGGCTTTGGATGTTGAGAGGGCAAGGCTGCTCGCCAGCTACATCGCGGATATCCATATGATGGATCCGGGCGATATCGACCCTGAGCTCTATGTTAGGAGGGCTAGGGATCTTGTTGGGCACGGCGAGTGTATCATGGGGCTTATAGACAGCTATGGCTGGGCATCCCTCAAGGTCGTCTCCGATGAGTGGCTCAAGAAGGTGGAGCACCTGTCGGTGGATTGGAGGTGGCGGCTTAAGGGGAAGAAGCACAGGCTGAGGGTCGTGCATGGGGATTACCATCCCTGGAACGTGATGTTCACGGGTGAAACAGAGTTTGTCGTTCTTGACAGGAGTAGGGGGGAGTGGGGGGAGCCAGCCGACGACATCGCCGCAATGACAATCAACTACCTGTTCTTCTCGCTTCAGAGGTTTGGGAGGCTTGAGGAGCCATTTAGCAGACTCTGGTCAACGTTCTTTAAGACCTATCTTGAGAAGACGGGCGACGATGAGCTCTTCGAGGTTATACAGCCCTTCTATGCCTGGAGAGGGCTTGTCATCGCCAGTCCGGTGTGGTATCCAAGGCTTCCCAGCCAGGTCAGAGGGGCGATCTTCACATTCATCGAAAACGTGCTTAACGACGACGTGTTTGACTACAAGGACGTCAATAAGTATCTGGGCGAGGAAAGTTGAAGAGCTTTGTCGTCTGGCTCACCGGGCTCCCAGCGTCGGGAAAGACGACCATAGCACGTCTGTTGGTGCGAAGGCTGAGGGAAAGGGGGATCACCGTTATACTCCTGGACTCCGATGAGTTGCGGGGGATCTTGACACCTAACCCAACCTATAGTGAGGAGGAGAGGGACTGGTTCTATGGAGCCTTGGCCGGTCTCGCAGCCCTCCTCTACAGAAATGGCGCCGCGGTGGTTATAGCAGCTACAGCTAACAGGAGGAGGTATAGGGAGGCGCTTAGAAGCACGGTGGGGAGGTTTGTGGAGGTTTACCTTAAATGTCCGCTCAAAGTCTGTATGAGGAGGGATAGGAAGGGAGTCTACAGGCTAGCCCTTGAGGGGAAGGCGAAAACTGTTCCAGGGATTCAGGCGCCCTATGAGGAACCCTTAAACCCAGATCTCACGATAGAGACTGACGTGGTGGATCCTGAAACGGCCGCGAGTATGGTGGTTGCGATTCTTAGGGGAAGGGGATGGATAAGCGGGGAGCTGCCGAGCCCTGAAAATTAAAACACCTAAGCAGGACATCTAACGGAGCGTTTAATTCGCAGGTAATACAGGGCAGGTAGGTTCTCGTTTCGACTGGTATGGCAATTTGGGGATGTAAAATAGCCTGGGCCTTTAAGTTTAAAGGGTTTGAGTATTTTAATGGTCTCTGGTGGGCTAGGTTGTGCAGGTTTTTTGGTTATATTGGTGAGGGAAGACATGTCAAGGAGTTGATATACGCCCTGGTAAGTTCCGCGGGTTTTGATCCGCTGATGCGTAGCAGGTTTAAGAGACACGGGGATGGCTGGGGCTATGTTCTCTATACTGGTGAAAGGCTGTCTTTTGGAAAATGCGAGCTGCCGATATACCGGGACGTGCCTCGCGCGCTTGAAATAATCCCCAAGATGACAGCCCTTAGGATGATGCTCGTTATGCATGCTAGGGCCGCTGGGAAGGGCCAGCCTCTGGGTTTAGGGGCTGCTCATCCATTCATGGGCGAGGTTGGGGAAGGCGGCCTATTGTTTCTCGCCCATAATGGCAGTGTGAAGAAGGATGAGCTGGCTAAACATCTCGGGCTTTCCTCTCTAACCGATTTATATCCTGACAGCTACTTCCTATTTAAAGCGCTTCAGAAGTATGAGGATCCAGCTTCAGGCCTCCCCGACCTCTTCGAGTTCCTCAGCGAGAGGGGCTGGGCTGGACGAGGGTCCAACGTCATAGCGATTTGGCTGCGTCCTGACGGGGCGGCTAAGCTGATGGTTTATCCATGGCACGAGGAGGGTGATAGGTACTATGAGATGTACATGGTAAGGCCGAGTGACGGGTCTGGAGAAGCTTTTGTTTCATCAACAATAGCATATAAGCTCTCCGAGGGCTGGGAGAAGGAGAAGCTGAAGCCAAAACATCTTGTCGTTAGGGATTTCTCCTAGCTACCCTCTTTTCCCCTACTTTTGCTTCTAGCGTTTTCATAAATGCTCCTAACTATGCCTGCGACGGCTTCGCGTGCTATATCCCTTAAACTGGTTATCCTGGGTCTTATCCAACTAATATTAGCCACCACATACCTCCTCTTGAATGCCTCATAGTCGCTATCCAGTATTGAGGGCATTCGGTAGAATAAGACTTTAAATGTGCCTGAGGCGTACCAGTCATAGACACCTATGATCCATCCAACTATCTCCCAAGACATCTCGTATTTCGGAGTCGCGCGTACCTCGCCCCAAACTTCATCATCGTACCGGAATGCGGATCTAACATCCTTTACAAGCTGTATTGGAACCTCCACGGTATAGCTGGGGGTTCCCGGCCTATCCAGCAGGTCTATCTTGAATGTTATGCTCCTTCCCTGTATTCGAAGCCTCACTCCACTGGCACCTATTGAATTTTGAGGCTCAAAGCCTTAAAGCTTTCCCTTCCACGCTAATTATGATGAATGTTTGCCTTAAGTTTATCATGGTGAAGATGCTGGTATTTTTAGGCTGATCGCCTTGAGGTACCCCCCTGAACCTGAGGTGGGTGTGGGGTCGATAGTAGTCGAGAACGGCACGATACTTCTAGTAAAGAGGGCTAATCCGCCCGGCGCCGGACTCTGGAGCGTGCCAGGCGGACATCTTAAGCTTGGCGAGTCTCTCTACAACGCAGCTGTCAGGGAGTTAAGGGAAGAGACGGGAATCGTTGGGACACCGATAGGAATAGTGAATGTCGATGAATACCTTGAGTATGATGAGAGTGGGCAGATAAAATACCACTACGTCCTGATAGATGTTATGATCGAGCCTGAGACACCACTAAAGAATGCAAGGCCAGCCTCAGATGTCCTTGAGGTAGGGGTCTTCCCGCTAGAGGACGCGTTGAAACTCAAGTTGACCAGGAGTACAAGGAGTCTCATAGGTAAGCTGATAGGCTCTGAGCTACGGCTAATAAAATCCAACTTCATCGTTAAGGATAATAGGCTTCGATAGCCTCTATAACTGCGCCTTCATCCACCCTAATCCCTAAATCCCTAAGCCCCTTGGCAAGGGCTGTATAGGCAAGGATTAGGTGTATCCGTGAGGCTGTCACCCCCATGTGACCCACCCTAACAACCTTTCCCTTCAGCCTTCCCCAGCTACCCGCGACCATAACGCCATACTTCCTCCAAATGTGCATAACCAGCCTCTCGCCATCTACATTCTCTGGAACCCTAATGGCAGTCACAGTTGGCGACGAATCCTCTATACTCATTGGGAAGGCCTCAAGCCCCAGAGCTTTAACGGCGTTCCAGGAGGCCTCCCTTGCAACCAGATGCCTCCTGTACACGTTCTCTAATCCTTCTTCCATGAGTATATCAAGGGATTCATTAAGGGCGTAGATCAGGTGCTCCGGCATCGTGTAGGGAAAAACCCCCTTCTCATCCAGCTCCTCTCTCCACACCATGAGGTTCATGTAGAAGCCCTCATAGCCGACCTCCTCTATCCGCCTCCAGGCCTTTTCGCTAACGGTAATTATGGTAAGGCCTGGGGGCATGTTCAAAGCCTTCTGGCTACCTCCGACGAGTATGTCGATTCCCCAACCGTCAACATCGATCTCAACCCCACCCACCGTTGAAACCGCATCTACTATTAAGAGGGCGCCCATCTTCGAAACAACCCTTCCAATATCCCTTAATGGGTTAAGTATTGCTGAGGGTGTGTCGCAGTGAACCAGGGTGACGGCGGCAACGTCGGAGTGCTTTTCCAAGGCCTCCTTAAGCTCCTCCACCCTTAAGCTCCTCCTCCAGTCCTCACCCACTCTTATCGGCTTGCCTCCATAGGCTTTAACGAGGTCCGAGAATGCCTCCCCGTATACACCATTGGAAACTACCAAAACCTTGTCTCCCTTTTTAATAGTGTTTGCTACAGCCGCCTCAAGACCAAGCATAGCCTCACCGGACATAATATAGACGTTGCTTCTTAAGGCGTTCAGAAGCCTGCCCAGACCGTTTCGAACACCTTCATATAAGCTGAAAAAGCCGGGATCTAGATCAGGGTTCGTCCCCCTCCTCAGCAAGGCCCTGTATATGCGCCAGGGGATCTCCGTAGGCCCCGGTGTAAGGATGAACCTGTCAGAATAATATCTAAGGGGCATCTCATTTTATTATGTCAGTTAGGGGGAATAAACGTTCACTCTAGCGGTGGCACGGGGACAGCTCCGAACCTCGGAATCTCTACGATATCGCCGGGCTTAACCTGCACTGGGATAACCCTTATTCCCGAGGGACGGCTTTTAGGCCTAAGGATCGAGTAGGCCTCATAAACATACTCTTCCAGGTCTTCTAGGGGTATTGGAACCATGTCAACTCCCGAAACGCATGCTGCAGCCAGTAAAGCAAGTTTATGGGCAGTTATCTCGCCTGAGAGCCCCAGTTCCATGAGCCTTGAATCCTCGGCATATGGAAGCATGACCTCATTAAAGCCTCCTGGATCCAGGTTTTCCGATGCTGCCTCAATAGCCTCATTAAGTCTTCTGATAGCATCTGCGGTGCCGATTCTTCCAAAAGTCCTCCCAGAAAACTTTTCGATCACCCCAGCAACGCTCTCATCCATCCAAGGCGAGAGGGAGTAATCAATGCCCAAAGGCTTCAACCTAAGTTCACCAACGAGTCTTTTGTAAAGGTCGTAAGCAAGCTTATAGACCTTTACAAGGCCATTTATATCCACGTTACCAACCTCCACCAGGGAAGCGATATCCTCAGCGTACCTCAAAGCCATCATCAACCCATTCACATCCTCCACAGCCGTGGCGGAGGGGAAGTATGGAGTATGGATGGGGCCATTGATCGTTAGGGAAATGCGCGTAGAGACCTCGACCCCCAGCTTTTCGACGGCCGTCCCTAAAAGCGTAAGGTAGGACTCGACATTGTCAGAGATCGAGACGAAGAGGTTGTTTGCCTCAGCCATATAACCTACGACCACATCAGGGTCAAATGGCGTTTCAAGAGGCACAGCAATGTAGTCAACGAGCCTTGAGAGGTAAGCTGCCTCTCTAAACCTTCCCTCCAAATTCCCTTCTTCAGGAGGCCTCAATGCTATTCTGACAGATATAAGCTTATAGTCACTTTCACTCACGATCCCCCTCATCAAAATAACCATTCGGGCAATTCTCTCAGGGGGAACCGTATCTGAACCTAACATAAGAGTTAGTGCCCTTATCTTCATAGCGGTGAATATTTATTGCCGTCAACAATTTAACATTTATTAACAATTTTTCTATAATGCAGCCTTAAAGCCCTTTGTCTACAGGGATCCGGCGGCAAGAAGGTATTTAGGGTACATGAACAATGATTCTTATGATGGCGCTATGTCGTCAGTTCCTCCTTTCACTAGGAGTGGGCGCTCATCGCTTGTCCCTGAGGGCCCATGGATATACGGGTTAACCGGCATTTCAGCCCATGTAAAGGTCGATCAGGAGAGCATACGGGAAGTGCTTCCTAAAGGGGTCGAGCCAGTCGATGGGGATGCCCTGTTATACATTTCGGAGATCGTGTCTGTGAGTGAGAGATGGCCTGAGCTTAACATAGAAGCCCCAGATCTTGTGCAGTACCATGAGGCAACGATACTTATAAGGGCTCGTTATGGCGGGAAAACTTACCTCTACTGCCCCTACATGTGGGTTGACACGGATCTCTCGCTGATGCGCGGATATCTAGCAGGGTTTCCAAAGAAGATCGCAAAAATACACCTGACGAAACATCATCCCTCTATACCCGGCTTTAACGGACCTAAAAGTGGCGCAAAGCTTGGGGGCTATGCGGCGAGGTCAAGCTACCTCTTATTCAGAATCGCGGTAACCCTAAAGGAAAAGGCTGAGACATGGCCCCTTGACGACGTTGATGGCTGGCTCCTGCCAAGATGCTTCCCAGCCCCCGCCCCAACTTTGGCCAGCGTGAAGGAGCTGGTTGAATTAAGGCTGAGCTATATAGGTCCAAAGGTCGTCTGGCGTGGAGACGTGGAACTTAAGCTAGGCGGGGGTGTTAACGACGAACTATTCATGTTTAAACCTCTCAGCGTAGTCGATGGGTACTATTTCCAGATAGGTTTAAGGATAGACGGCTTAAGGGCGCTTTCAACGCTAAGGGTAAACTAGCCTCGGGAGGCTGGTTTAAGGGTGGCTATGGGCGTCCCCCTATTCGTACTAGTAATGTTGCTGATTCTTGTCCTTATATTAGGAGTTATCATAGGGTTACTTATATGGCTGCTGCCAGCCCTGCTAGTAGCCTTTATAGTATACCTAATCTCTGGCAATGAATTGCTCACGGCTATAGCGTTTCTGGTGATCGCAGCTATAATCATATATAGGCGGAAGGGTATGTGATTACAAAGTACTTTATATAAGTTGGTAACTTTTATATTCAAGTGTTACCAAATAGCATTTGGTGTAACACCTTGCACATAATGGACGGTATGCTAAACCTCTGGGTGATAGCTTTTGGCTGGGCAACGTCGCTTCCCGCACTGCTTTACTCTATCCGTAAGGTTAGGCTCCTTGAAGAGAGTAGGTTGATGTTGATGCCTATTTTAGGGGCCATGGTCTTCGCAGCCCAGATGGTTAATTGGGCTGTGCCCGGCGGCTCAACGGCGCATCTGGTGGGTGCGGCTCTCCTAACAATAGTTCTGGGGCTTCCCGGAGGAATAATCTCTATGGCAACAATACTTATTGTTCAGGCCTTTATTTTTGGCGATGGTGGAATTCTAGCCCTTGGTGCGAACATATTAAACATGGGCGTCGTTGCCTGTCTAACAGCGCATATCTCCTACAAATACGTGTCCAAAGTAAGCCGCAGGGCAGCCTCCCTAATTTCAGCGTGGCTAAGTGTAGTAGCAGCTGCTTTAGCTGCCGGAATAGAACTCGGTCTTTCCACGCCGGTTTTCGGGTTCGGCTTGGAGATAGCTGTTCCTGTTATGGTTGGCTGGCACGCAGTCCTTGGTGTCCCCGAGGCAATAGTAACGTTTGCCGCGGTTGAGTGGCTTAGAGGGGGTGGGCATGTTGGGTAGAAGAATTCTCTATGCTTTTATACTCATAACAGTGCTGTCGTTTCTAGGCTCGTGGCTCTTTGCCTACTCATACGAGCCTATGGATATTGCTGCAAGTATACTTAAGGTTGAGGCTAAAGAGCCCCTCTGGGCCCCAATACCAGACTATTCTCTAGGCTGCACCATCGACTTCATGTTTGGGGAGCTTGATGTGTCTGAGGTCCTCTCGGGCATCCTGGGCTCGTTTATAGTTATGATGATTCTCTACGTGGTGAGCAAGATTGCTGGAGGAGTGGATTAGCGAAATTGAGACGGCTTTTACGGATAATGTGGGAAGGACAAATCCCCTCCTAAGCCTAGCGGTAGCAATAGTGCTTCTAAGTCTATACTCGCTCATCTTAGAATACCGTCAGATGGCTGTGCTTCTCGTAGTGTCCCTGGCTTACATGCTTATCTCGGGCGCGCCCGTGCATCGGGCTCTAAGAAGGTTCGCGGCGGCCCTCCCAGTGATAGTGCCATTATCTCTGATCACTGCTCTCTATAGGGATTTTGGGTTCGCGTCCCTGTTTGCTATGAGGCTCGTTGGGGCCACCTTGACGGCCACGGCATTCACACTCTCAACTAACATGGTCGAATTAAGATGGCTGATCGAGAAAACCTTTTCGAGA
Organism: Candidatus Geoarchaeota archaeon; assembly: GCA_015520395.1. GTDB lineage: Archaea > Thermoproteota > Thermoprotei > Gearchaeales > WAQG01 > WAQG01. Next base: position 10,171 of record WAQG01000049.1, on the reverse strand, counting down.
ATCGTGGCAGATAACATCTTCCTTATGGGCAGGTTTCTTGGTGAAATGTATAGGAGCCTTAGGACGTCGTCCCTGGCATTAAGATCTAGGATTCTCAGTAGACACTCAAGGCTCTGGGGAGCCAGAATGGTGGGGTATGTCTTAGGGTCGCAGGTGTCGAGATACATCTATTATTCACAGCTTTCCGCATTGGGGCTGAAATCCAGGCTGGTGGGGCCGAGGATCACACGAAGGCCCACAAGGATCGGAGCGTCCGATCTCCTTTTATTGGGGTTGATGTTGACTTCCATCGTGGCGATGCTCGCATGTATGCATTGAGGGGCATCAACCTTCACTATCGCTATAAGAATGGGCCAATGGCCCTTCGTGGCGTGAACATAGGGGTGAGGCTGGGCGAGTGTGTCGTTGTCTTCGGGCGAAACGGCTCTGGTAAAACAACGCTAATCATGGTGTTGGCAGGCCTCCTCAAACCCACCGTCGGGAGGGTCGAGGTTTTTGGAAGAAGCCTCGACGAACTTGAGGAGCTTAGGAGGCTTATGGGGGTGGTTTTCCAGGATCCCGGCGTACAAATCGTGGGCCCCACTGTGGAGGAGGACATCATGTTCACTTTACGTCAGGTTTACGATGAGGCTAAGGCTTCAAGGGAGCTTGAAAGGCTTCTTGACGAATTTAAGCTCAGAGGCCTAAGGGGTAGGATGCCCCACAGGCTTAGTGCGGGTGAGAAGAGGAGGCTAAGCCTGGCGACAGCCCTGGCGCATAACCCCAGCATACTCTTGATGGATGAGCCCTTCTCGGATCTCGATCCCCTTGAGCTGGATGACCTCCTGGAGAGAATAAAAGAGCTTAAGCCCAAAAAGGCCATTTTAATTGCTACCCACAACCCGGAGATCCCGCGGCTCATAGCAGACAGGGTTTACATCCTTGAACAGGGAAAAATCGTAGGTGAACTCGAGGGATCCATAGCTTACCCTAGACGTCTAAGGGAGATGCTTAAGTCGAGTAGCAGGCCTGGCCACTAGCCTTCCGAGGACGCCTCGATGATCCCGGACGCGAGCTTTAGAAGATCCTTAACCCTTATCCTTAGCAGCGTCCTTGAGTCCCCGCCACCGCCGAAGACATACTCCTTTTTAGCGACCTCCCTGTCGACAAGAACCTCTATGTTTGGCGGCAGCCCCACGGGCGGAACCCCGCCAACCTTAAATCCTGTAAGTCGCTCCACCTCCCTTGCCTTCGCAAGCCTTAGCCCTGGCGAGTTAAGCTTTCTCCTAAGCCTCTCAATGTCGAGCCGCCGGTCTCCCGGTATTATAATGGCGTAGGCCTTTCCGGACGCTTTATCGATGGTGATAAGTGTCTTAATGATCACGCTCTCCGGGACGCCCAGCGCCCTTGCGGCATCGCCGACGGTCATCGTGGAAGCCTTCAATACGAGTAGCTCAGCAGCTATCCCAAGCTCTTTAACAGCCCTTTCCACATCCTCCCTGCCCTTCACCCTACCCATGCCAGCTCAGGTCAAAGTTGCCTTCGAACCTTAAAAACAGTGAGGGGCCCTACAGCCTCCATATCACCAGGGACATAATGCCTAGGAACCCGCTCAGCACTGCTGGTGCTATCCTGAGGGGCAGTGAGTAGGCTAGGAGGATAGTGTATGTGGTGACTGTGGCTAGCGTGTAGAGGATCGGCGGTACGTGATCGTTCAGGCCATTTTTAAGCCGGCCCCTAACCCTACGCCCGAATATGGATATTCCCGCAACCGTATAGCTGTCCCCCAGCAGATGGAGGACATAGCCTGAGCCTATAGATAGGGCGGAGAAAAAGCCTAGCTTTAGGGGTTCTCCCATCCATGTGGTGTTGATGGGAAGCCTTCGCAAAATGGGTTCCGTGGCCAGGTCGACGACCCATTGCAGCCCGAGAAGTTTCAGGATGTAGCCTAGAGCGGCGAAGATAAGGAACCAGACAACCATTGTTGCTGCTAATCCCCAGATGGAATGCATAAAGCCTCTGTGCCTCGAGGCCGTGCTCCTCACAATCCTTGAAAACACCCTTACCGGCTGATAGACCATGAGCCAGGTTAAAAGTGATATAGGATTTCTTCTGAGCCCCACATCTACGTCGGGAAGCATCGTGGCATAGTAAAACAATGCGAAGGAAAGGATAAGCGGGGGGGCTAACGAGACTATATCATCTAGGTTTAGGACGCCTGGCAAAAATGAGAGAAAAACTATGGTTGAAAAATATGTGTGAACCCATCCCCTCACAACAATTATTTTTAGAGCGCTGGGTATTTAGTTTTTAGGGCGGGCAAACTATCATCATCCCTCAGATTGGTCTCCGGGAACTCAAAGACCAAGCGCCGTAGAGATGAGGTAGGAGACTCCGCCCGCAGCTGTGGCTATTAGGAGCGCGTAGAGAACCGCGATGAACGTGTGCTTCAGCCTCCTCGTTTCCTGGTATATGACGGACAACGTTGCCAGGCAGGGGACATAGAGGGTTGAGAAAACGAGAAGGCTGATCACCTGAGGGACTGTAAGCCCCAGCCCTCTCAGGGCCTCAGGTAAGCTCGAGGCGCCCTCCACGAGCACGGCTGCCTCCACAAGCCCCTCCTTAGCTATAAAACCATTAAGCAGCAGGAACCCTATCTTCCAGGCTTTCTCGCCCGTCACACCTATTAGGATCAACGCTGGGGCGATAGCCCTACCAATGATGCCGCCCCAGCTTGTCTCGGGTGTTTCAGCTGGGCCTAAGGGTCCATAGCTCAGGAGATACCACGTGGCTATGCTAAGTGCAAATATTATGGTGCCGGCCTTCCTTAGGAAGTGCTTGCTGAAGTCCCAGGTTGTCCACCAGATAACCTTGCCTGAAGGTCTGTGTATTGGAGGTATTTCCAAGACTAGTTCGGGGGGCTCGCTGAGCTTGAAAAGCACCTTTCTAACAAGGAATGCTGTGAAGAGTGCGATGGCGAAGCCCAACATGTATATAACTATGATGAGCGTTGTTTGGGCTAATGGTGACCTAAAGTAGGATGCCGTGAAGGCGAGGAGGACTACCAGCCTGGCCTGGCAGGGAATGAACTGGGTCGAATATATTATTTCGACCCTCTCTTCCTCCTCTATAGCGCTTCTAGAAGCCATAACCCCAGGTACGTTGCAGCCCAGGCTTATCAAGTATGGGTATATAGCCCTTCCAGTCAGCCCGAACCTCGAGAAAAGCGTGTTAAAGGCCACTGCGATCCTAGGTCCTATTCCGCTATCCTCCAGGGCTGAAAGGAAGGCGAAGGAAAGCATTATGAGGGGCAGGAAGGTGAGCACGCTGCCCACCCCGGGTATGACTCCGTCAACGAGCAGCGAGACGAGCCAGTCAGCCACGCCGTATTTGGTGAGCCAGTCGCCGATCACTGTGCCTGCCCAGTCGAAGGCCATTGATAGGATCCCGCTTAGGCTGTAGGTTTCGACTAGATCTGCAACCCATTCTAGACCCATCATCCTAAAGAGGAGGTTTAGGGGGAACCCGATATTTATGGCAAATGCTAGGAGGAAGGCTGAGAAAAGCATAAGGATGCTTGTTATCGGGCCGATAATGGGCCTCTGAAGCAGATTTTCAAGCATCCTAGAGAAGCCCCTATCCCTCTCAACTCTAACAATAACGTCCCTTGCAATGGTATCTACAAACTCGAACCTAGCCGTTATGAGTAGCTCTGAGGCCTCCCTTCCAGTGAACCGCCTCACCGACTCCTTCACAACCCCTACCCTTTCAAGCAGGTCATCCTTTCCCTCAGCTCTAAGTTCTTCCTCAAGCTTAGGATCGCCCTCTAAAAGCCTTACAGCAGCCCACCTAGCGGGGTACCTCCTTAATGCCCCTGCCTTAAGTAGCATGTTGGCAACTTCGGAGATGTAGGGCTCGAGGCTGCCGTAATCTACCCTTAATGGCGTCTTTCTTAGCTTTAGCCTGCCTTCTGCAGCGTCGACAATTGTATTTAGAAGCTCCCTCATCCCAATGCCCTTGAGGGCGGATACAGGGATTATGGGGACCCCAAGGTGTTTCTCAAGCTTATCAACATGTATGTGGATCCCGTAGCTGTGGGTCAGGTCGATCTTCGTAAGCGCTACTATTACTTTGGGGTTAAGCTCGAGTATCTGAACAGGCAGGTACATGGTTCTCTCGGGGGCCGTTGAGTCTACGAGGACGAGTATCAAATCAGGCTCATCGCTGATGATATACTCCCTAGCTGCAAGCTCTTCAGGACTTGAAGCCGAAATCCCATAGATGCCCGGCAGGTCAGCAAAACATATTCTTCTTCCCTGGTGTTCGACTGGCTGGCCACGCTTTATCATAACCGTTGTTCCAGGCCAATTTGCAACATGAGCGATCTCGCCTGTCAAAACATTGAAAAGTGTTGATTTTCCCACGTTTGGATTTCCTGCAACTGCGACGAGTATGTCGCAGCCACCTTTAGCGTCTAGCGTCCGCGTCAATATGCCTGTACAGGGGCAACCGAGTACGTTGCAGCCACCTTTAGCTGACCTAGCCTTGGTGCTTGACATACTGAAGTTTTAGACATGTCTAAAAATATAAAGTTAATCAATCAAGTTGAACTACCTGAGAGGCATCACCACTATTTTTCGGGCTAAACCCCTGCCTAGAGCTATGACAACACCCCTAACCCTTACGAGAACTGGGCCCTTAGAGTTTTCAACAACCTCCACAATGGCACCGGGGTGCAGGCCCATCTGCATAAGTCTTGATACAAGCTCTCTACCTCCCCTCAAGTCAACTATCCTGACCCTTCCGCCCGGCGGCACAAGGTCTAAAGTATACAACTTTTACATCACCTCGAAGGGCTCCACACATATGGATTCGTAATCAGGAGACTCCACCCTTGCAAGCCTGTCTTTATATTTTATCTCCACAGCCAGCTTTCTAACCTTTAAGACGTGGATGAGGCTTCCGACAGTGATGCCAAGCTGCCTTAACAGCTTCATGGTCGATGTGAGCTCCCCCCTAACTGCCCTAACGACGTAAACGCCAGGGCCCTCAACATCCTTTAAAGCTACGCACTCGGAGTTAGGGCTTCTACGGGGCAGTGGGTTTCCGTGGGGACACTCCCTCGGGGAGCCGAGATACCTGTCTATTGCCTTTATTATATCGTCAGAGAGATGCTCCATCTCGTGGGCGTAGAAGTGGGAGTCGTAAATGTCAAAGCCAAGAATGTCATGTAGGAACCTCTCAGCGACTCTATGCTTCCAAACGATCCTCTCCGCTATTTCGCGCCCTTTCTCACTGAGCCTAAAGCCCTTATACCTGTTGTAAATTACAAGCCCGCTTTTAGCCAGCTTCTTTACAATCTTCGTAACCGTGGCTGGCCTTATGTTGAGCTCCTTTGACACATCATTGGTTCTGGCCCAGCCTCTTATCTCCTCAAACCTATATATCGTAACTAGGTAGTTCTCAATAGTGGTGCCTGTTCTTCTCATCGCATTTTACCACGTCTAAACTGCTGATAAAGGTTAGCCCTCAGGCATCATGCCCTCAATGTATTTCACATACTCCTTATCGACCTTTACTGCACCGTCTATTAGGTCCGAGGGAACCCCCGCCTCCTCAAGTAGCCTCTGAAAATATGTCACATCCTTTGGGAGGCAGTGTCCCTTTATGCCTCTCCTGGCCTCCGGAAGATCAACGTTGAACTTGGTGTTTACGGCTTGCCTCAGCTCCCAGAATTCGAGGTTCATGGCCTCCGCTAACAGCCTAACGTTTTCAGCGAACGCTATTGTGAGATATCTATAGGCATTCTCCACTATCTTTGAAAGCTCTGCAATCTCGACGCTCGAAACGACGAAAACGGGAATATCTATGCTTTGATAGAAGTCTAGGGCCCTGGCGAGCGCCTCTCTGCTCACCGCGCCCAGAACACGGAGTTGCCTTACGCCGTAGTGGACGGGGTCTACTGCCCAGTACCTGTGGGGACAGTGGGCTATGGGAACGCCATACTTCTCATGAAGCCTTCTTGAGGTTCCGGGAACGATCGTGCTCTCTATGGTTACGAGGGCGTTTGGGTTTGAGCTGGCAACCTTAGAGACCACATCCTCCACTGCGGACATGTCTGGACGCCCCTCCTCGTCCAGCCCTGTCCAGACAGCCACTATGTAGACGTCTACGCGCTGGTGTGGTATGGAGTTCCAGTCGGTGGTGGCATAGGGGAGTGGGAGGGGTCGTATATCATAGCCATAAACTTTATGGCCGCGCTTGATTAGGTATTCGGCAACGGGCTTACCAACTCTGCCAAGCCCCGCCACGACAACCCTATACATGACCGTTCCCAAATGGGTAATAAGACACATAAAGATTAACCTGACTAGCCGAACATTCACGGAACTCCGATTGACGTATGCGGATGACACGTTAAGCAAGCCGCTTATTAGCCTATTAGTCGGAGTTGAGATGAGGAACCGTGAGGAAGCTCAGGGAGATCCTAAAGGCTCAACACTCCAGATGGATAACAAAAAAGTATGATGAAATCTGGTATGAGAGGTTTTCTAAGGGCCTCTACTAGCCGTTACGCTAGATCGGCGGTGGGGGCGGGGGTTGATAGGCGGGATAGCCCGGCAGCTCGCCCCTCTCCAACATGCCCCTAAGTTTTGAGAGCCCTGCAAAAACTAGTATTATCCCAATCAGGCTTACGAGTGAGGCAACGGCACCCAGGTAAGGAATGAAACTTATGGCGTTAATGACGAGCGATATTATCAGTGCGAGCCCGCCGATCTTAAGCTCTGAAACCTCATACTCCTCGCCTAACTTGTAGTATCCATAGTAGATTAGGATGCCGGCAATCAGCCCTATGAATCCACCTATAACAATGATTGCAATTCCACCCAGGGCGGCTCCAAGAATGCCGAACATATTGGTGGGAACTTCCCCGGGAGAAGCGCTAACAATAGCCGTGAATAGCATCGCCATCATTGCAACAAACCCTATAATTATAAGGATTATAGCTATTACCAGCAGTTTTACCGCAGTTTTCTGGAGACTAAATTCCTTGTCAGCCTCGCCCACCTTACTCCATCCTAAGTAAAGGTAAATGAAGGCAGCAATCCCTAAGATTAGGAGAAGTATACCACCAACTACGATGATCGCCATAAACCCCATAAGTGCCCCGATGATCCTAGCAGGATCCCTTGGAACTCCCGCCATGCCTATCATGGGGATTGAGGCTAGGAAAAGCGATAGGATGACTACTGAGAGGACTGACATAATTATTTGGAGAAGCGCGCTTGTCCTAAGGTTCTTCACGCCATCTAACATCAGCTCCCTATTGACCTCCCTAAATCCAAAAGTAACCGGCCTCATCGATAAAACAACTTCAGAAAGGTATAAAAACTTGAGCTTCGCTAGGGGGCCAGCCCTACTAGGTTCTTCCTGCCTTAAATGTTATGTGGCCATACTGGTGGTCGAGAACAATGAGCCTCTCATAACCGTCCTTTAGCTCCCAGCCCTCGACCACTACCCTTTCATTTCTCATGGCATGTTCGCAGAATATGTCATTGTAGGACAGGACCCTGTAAAGCCCTGAAAGGCTTGCCACTTTGTACTCAGAGGGATACAGGTACCGAAGCGAGTCATCCATAACCATACCCTCAATCCTCCCGCGAACCCACCTTCCATCAGGCTCTTCAAACGGCTGTCTAACTATCTTCACAGTATATGTGAATCCATGATAAATGCCCCTCAACAGCTTCCTCTCCTCCACGCTCCTATAGATATTCCAAGACATCCTGTAGGCCTCCCCATACCTTCTATACTCAGCCCTCAGCCTCTCGTCCGGGACGGGAGCGGTCACCCCCATGGATCTAAGCCTTGCTGCAGCATAGTATATCCTCTCAGTTTCCCCCGGCCTGGGATAACAGACTATGTTTATATCGGAGCCCCTCCCCAAAAGCCCCACAAGTATCGAGCCTGAAACTCCAAAGAGATCTATCGGCACTCCCGAGATTGAGGAGAGGGCCATTGCGAGGGACGCTGCAGCCTCCTCAATCCTGTAAACAGCCCCTTTCTCAATTATCTCAATAAGCCTTCTTCTCGGACTGTAGATCTCTATTAAAGAGCTCCATGGAAGGGATACCATAAGGCCCCTCCTATTAAAAGGCCTAACATTCTCCGAGAGATTTCTTAGGGACCAGTCTATCGCCTCCCTATAGCTACCAAGTTTTTTGTATCCACGCCCACGGAATATCCTATCTCCCTCGTCTGAGGGCACAAACTTTGGAAGAACCCAAAGTGTTTCTCTGGGGTGTTTCGTGCCGAAGACATAATATATGACTCCAAGCTTATCTCTTACAGCCCAACCCTCGATTGGCCTCATATAGCTTCACACTTCCTATCCCCAAACCGAGATATATCGACATCGGCCATGAATCTCTAAGGTTTGGGATTAAGCTTATACGATAAGATTTATGTTTAAAGTTTTATTTGTTAGAAAAATATTAGAAAAATTTCTTAATTGTCTCCGCAGCCCTACTCCTTCTTTGTAAGCACTATTTCTATTGTTGAGACGTTTCTCTTCTGGTCGCCCTCGCCGACCTCCTCAGTGCCTATGGTGACGCTGGACTCAACCTGGCCTGGAAGGAACTGGTTCTTCACAATTTCGGCAACGTCAACAGCCCTGGAAATTGCCCTGCCCCTTGCCTTAAGCACCACCTTGTCACTTCCCCTGTTGAACTGGATCATTACGGCAAGGACGTAGTGCATTGGGGACTTGTTCCCTACATATACCACATTCTCGCTCATTGCTTCATTCCTCCCTTGCAAGCCCTGTAGGTGCGATTAGAGAAATCTATACAGCAATATAAACCTTATGCCCGCTGTCACGCCACCCTGAAGGCGTAGGGTGGGGGGCTTGGGCTGCCGGGTAGCTACACCTTAATATCCCGGCTCTCCACATTCCCAACTTGGATCCGGCACCCCGTAGATGTAAGGTTCAGAGCACGTGTGGCGGGCTGGGAGGCGTGGAGGAGTTCGACGTAGTGATAGTGGGTGGTGGTGTGGTCGGCTCTTGTATTGCCTGGGAGCTTTCGAAGTTTGAGTTAAGGGTTGCTATTGTGGAGCGTAACCTCGATGTGGGCTTTGGCGGTTCTAAGGGTTCGGCTGGGGTGATCCACGCCTTTCAGCTTCCCCTAAACTCACTAAAGGGCAGGCTTTGCCTCTTGGGAAACGCCCTGTATGACTCCCTGTCCAGGGAGCTCGGATTCAAGTTTATGAGGGTGGGGCTGCTCCTGGTCGCCCTCACGGTAATTGAGGCCTTTGTCCTCGTGGCGGCCTACATATACTTCAGGATTATGGGAATTAGGGTGAGGCTTGTTTGGGGGCGGGAGCTTAGGAGGATTGAGCCGGGCCTTAAGGGAGGTATCGCGGCCCTGCTCTTTCCCCAGGCTGGGATAGTCTCGCCCTTCGAGGTTATTCATGCCTGTGTCGAGGGCGCCGTCGCTAATGGTGTTAAACTATTTTTGGGCGTTGAGGTTAGGGGCTTCTCCTTTGAGGATAGATGGGTTTTTGTGGAGACCTCTAAGGGTGTCATTAGGTGTAGATGGGTGGTTAATGCGGCTGGGCTTTACTCGGATGAGGTTTCGAGGGTGGCTGGTTTTGACAAGTTCAGGATAGTGCCCCTCAGGGGCGCCCACATAGTTTTTGAAGGATCCCCGAAATACAGGCATCTTGTAGCAGAGGTTCCGCTCAGGGTAGACCCCAGGACTAAGGGAGGCGGGGCCCTCATAACGGTCAGCGGCAGGGCTCTGTGGGGCCCTAACCTAGACCCGGTTCCGAGGGAGCGTGAGGATAACCCTGTGGAGCGATGGGACTACGAGGCGATACTGTCCCGTTATTCAAGGCTCGTCAACCCCGGCGGCCCGCCCATAAAGGCGTATGCTGGCCTTAGGGCCGCGACGGAGGATGGGGATTTTTATTTTAGGGTTGAGCGGGAGGGCTTTATTAATATCGGCGGCATCCAGTCCCCCGGCCTAACTGCAGCTCCAGCAATAGCGAAGCTCGTGGTGAGGATACTTTCAAGGCACATGTCTCTGAGGCCTAAGAGGAGGGTGGAGAGGCGGGCTAGGCCCTTGAGACTCAGTGATGATCTATGGAGGGTGGATGAGCTTGTGGGGATCGACCCCGGCTATGGCCGGGT
>WAQG01000048.1 GCA_015520395.1 Candidatus Geoarchaeota archaeon | reverse complement strand
GCTCATATGCGGCCAGGACGGTTGAGCCGTCAAAAACCTCCTCTAAAGTTTCAAAGAACTCCTCGTCCTTCCACCTCCTTGTTTTACGTCTCCTTATTGCAAAGGCTGTTCACCCCTCTATAAACGGCAACGCCGCGAAAACCTTTGCATCGCCCACCAGATTAGATATCTTGGAATACTCATTAGGCTTATGGGCCGTTTCATCCGAGGTCATCCAAACAGCAACCTGATACCCCCTAGCCCTAAACGGGGCTGCACAAGTGCCACCCCCAATGCCCATCGGCCTGGCCTCCACACCCCTGACAAGCCTTATCGTCTTTATAAGCCTCCTAACGATCTCGGAATTCACGTCGGTGGGGGGTGGCGAGACGATCTTCGCAACGACCTCGACGCTGACTTTAGCACCATACCTCGACGCCACCTGGCTGGCCACCCGCCTAAAATCCTCCTCAACCTCATCTAAACTGTACCTTGGAAGTACCCTGCAGTCGAAATAGGACACATCCCTGCCCGGAAGGATGTTCACGCTCTCAACGTTCGGCTCCCTCTTCGTAGGCTCAAACGTGGAGTTCGGAGGATCGAATAAAGGATCCCTGAAGCTATACTTCTCATGCAGATACCTATCGAGGGTCAATATCAGGTCCGCCGCCACCCTAGATGCGTTCAGACACCTGTGAGGCATGCTGGCATGACACTGCTTCCCCTCCACATCCAGCCTAACCCACATTATATGCTTCTCAGCCACCTCAACCATGGAGCCATCACTATTCCCGGCATCAGGAACAAGTATGAGGTCGTCATGCCTGAAAAGCCCACGAGAAATAAGGTAGTTAATACCATGCTTATTCCCCGTCTCCTCATCCGAAACGATGGCCAGGGCGACGTTGATGCCAGGCTTCACGCCGAACTCCCTAATAGCCCTCAAAGCATAGATTGATGCGACCAAAGACTGCCCATTATCCTCAGCCCCCCTACCATAAACCTTCCCACCCTCCACAACGGGCTTAAACGGCGGATACTTCCAGCTCGAAAGATCCCCAGGAGGTACGACATCCATGTGTGTGATTATCCAAAGGGTGCGGTCTCCCTCGCCGGGAAGCCTCACAACAATGTTAGGCCTATACCCACTTGGCACGCGGGGGTCCGGCGAATCATACCTCTCAACCCTAAATCCAAATCCCTCTAAGACCTCCTGTATCCGCCTAGCCTTAGCCCACTCCCCATCACCGCCATTCTCAGGCCCTATAGCAGGTATAGAGATCAGATCAACAAGCGTAGACACCATAGCCTCCCTAAAGCCCTCAACCCTACTTAAAAGGCCCCCCAAATCCAAACCAGACACCCAGCAAATAACAAGCGACAAACATTTAACCTTGACCTCACGGCGCCATCGTGTTTTAAAAGGTCAATGGGTGCGGATGCTCATATTTTCTACATTCATGTTTCCTATATTGAAGCATTACAGTCAAAAGATTAGATTTATATGGGAGTCTGTATTATTTACCTATCTGGTGATTAATTTGAATCATAAGAAGAAAGCATGTCTGTATGGCTTATGTGGTTCTAGGATTAGGAGATTAAAGATGGGTATAGCTGCAATCTTAGCACTCCTGATATTAATGGCGATTATAATATTTTATATATCAATGGCTATTATGATGAGCCGCATGCTTGAGGTATCGTCGGGCAGATTTATTCGAAGCAAGGCCTGGTGGCTAGACGTATATGTGTACATACCTCGACTGAACGAGACCGGGGGATTTGAGGGTTACCAGCCAGCACTCAATGCCCTGTTATTCGTTTTTGGCAGAAGATATAACCAAGATTTTACGTGGAGCTGGACTATGATAGCCTCGGGATACGCAAACACATGGGATGAAGGCAACAAAGCCTATAGAGCTCATCTAGAATTCACAGTCCAATATGCCCCATACCCGAACATCCCATTAATGGTCGTTGGAGTGTTCCCCGAGGTTGTAGAGGGTGAGGATGGCGCCCTAATGGTTAAGAACACATGGTGGGGATCTCTCTTCTTCGACGTATTTCCAGATGACGAGGATTACCAGCTGTTATTTAATAGAAGCAAGGAGAGTTACTTTAACTTTATGAATGAGTTTGAGAAGAGGTTGGAGAGTCGGAATATAGAGGACGTTCTTCCAAATGTTTTATTGCCAATCTGTAACTCCACGTCCCCGTACTACGATGAAACGACGTGCAACTACTACAGAAGCTACAAGCAAAGCCTGCTGGACTACTGGAACGAACGCCACAAAGACTTAACGTTCTATGTTGATGACCATACCCTAAGGCTATACCTGTATAGGCCTGACATAACATTGCCACCAATACACACAGGATTCCAAACCTCGCCTTCATCAGAGCATCAAGGGGTGATAGGGCCTATAATAGGCTCCGTCTGTCCAACCCCAGGATACAGGCCGCTCTATAAAAGGGAAATAGCGAGGAAGATACCACTAGTAGAGCCACACTCAATGGTATATATGGAAGGATCATCAAAGAGCATCGCATATATAGATTATAATAGTGCATACATGCTTTCAGCTTCCATCTCTGTATCAACGCAGCTAGGCCTGCCCATCTTCCAATATGAAACAGGAGGTTCGACGGAGGATCTATTTAGGGACCAATTAACCCTCGATAATAGGTATGATGAGGATGACGCCGTCTATCTGGGCGTACACTACCGTTTAGAGGTTATACATGTATGGCACCCGTTCCGATCCTCCTCCTTCCATCCTCCCGCATGCATGCATTGGTTTATAGCAGTATTAGTGCCTGTGGAAACGAGCGGATATCTAGCGATCCACATAGGGCCCCTCATGAGTACATCGGACTACGGTTGCCATAACATTATAGCTATACTTAGTAACGATACCGACCCGAGAGTTGGAAGTTGGAGCAGGACTGAGAGAGTTGAAATCTCGTTATATCACTCGGAATCCTTTGGCTTTAATGCTGAATTGGGTGAGGTAACGGGATATATAGAGGTGACAGCTCATATAAGGTCGACTTTTACGACAAGGGTAGACGGCTATTCTGGACATGGCCTTTCACTTAAAGCTAAGTTTTACTTTTATGACAGTGGCAAGACGAAGCCAATAAGAGTCATCTATGTAACGCTTACAAGGCATTCTTCAGGGATACCTAATCAGGACATTGTATATCTTGGTAGCTTCCTGTTCAGGTGGTGTATAGTACCTTCAGGGTCAGAATAGCCCTTTCTCAACTTGCCTTATTTTTTTGATTAGGTATTTGTCTATTATTGCTGTTAGTCCGTATTTGCTGAAGGCCTCTAGCTCTGCCTTTACCTTTATCTTCTTGAAGACTTCCAGCTCCCTTCTCCATATGCCCGTTGAATACCTGGGGTCCCTCATAAGGGTTTCTAGCCTGTGTTTGTCTACCTGGGTGAGTGGTAGTGAGGGGAGCCTGTACTTCTTTATGTCGCTTGCCCATATACCTATCCAGACTGCGTCTGGCGTGGCGAGTTCTGGTATGTGGGCGGCTTGGGCTGACCCCGAGACTATGACTCTGGCTATGTGCATCCCCCATGGGTCGGCGTCGGTGAGTATGTATACCGGTAGTCCGAGCTCCTCGTGGAGCCTCCTTATGAGTATCCTCGTGAACCTCGGCGCCTGGCCCCCCGTATCTATCAGGATTGCTTTAAGCCTCTTGTATACTCCCTCCTCCACAAACCTTCTGAATATGGCGCCCTTCTCGACGGCTATGACCATCTCAGCGCTGGTCTCGATGAACTTGGCGGTTGCTATCGAGAGGCCTATGTTCTTTCCGTCGGGGTCGCTGGTCAGGTTTACCCTCCTTCCGGCGTGGCTCTTCGGGGTCGTATACTCTATTGTGAGGTCTCCGAAGATGCTGCTTTTCTCCTCTGGCAGTATGTTGAACCTCTCCCTCGGCAACTTAAGTATGGTTTCAAGCTCCACAACTATCCTGTCCGACTCGTCCTGCTCCTTAAACTTTATTGCTGGGTCGTTGAAGGAGTGGTAGAAGAGGTCCCTAAGGCTGCAGCTCCTCCCCTTGTCGACGAGCTCGTTCTTAGCGAATGCCGCCACCCATAGCATCTGTGCGAAAACCTTGGCCTGCCTTACATTCTTGGCACTTCTGGTTATCCTCCTATCCCCAAGCCTCACTATCCCCACTTCGGGGTCGTATATTATGTTGCTCACAGTCCTTGCCGGCATCTCTATCCTTGGGAAGACCCCCGACTCTATCTGCTCGCAGATCCTTAGCCCCACCCTCCTAAGCCTCTCACTAACCGCCTCTGCCCCTATCAACCACGGTCACCTCCTTATAGAGAAGCTTTGAGACATCAGGCGGCCTTTTCAGGCCGGCTAGATCAGCCGAATACTTCGCGATCTTCTTGAGGTACTTCTCAATTATGTTGAACCTCTGCCTCCTCTCGGCCTCCCGCCTCTTCTTGCTGAGGTAGGCGGCCAGGTTCCTCGCATTCTCCCTTATGCCAAGCTCTATCTGCTTCGCCACCTCCGGCTGCTCCGCTATATATTCCTTCCCAACGGTCTTGTAGGGAACCTTCGTTGAGCATACATGCACGAAGAATGCGACGGGCTCATCCGAGATCCTTATCTTATAGACACTCCAATCTATGCTCCTTATAATCTTCATTGAGACGTCGTTCCTAGCGTCGTAGAGGAGGGGTATCTTGTTGGCGAACCTATATAGGTTTACCTTGTCCGATCCCGCAGGCTTGATTTTACCGCCATAGGCTATCGCGGTCTCGACTATGAATGGGTGCCCCTCATATGAGGAGGGGGGCCTCTGGACGACGTGGATGAACTCGGCGTCTGTTGCCTCCTTTATACCTATGTAGAAGAGGTCTGGGCCTATGGGGGAAAGGCCTGAGGCGTCCGGAGAAATGAAGCCATCAAAGCTCTTTAGGGCCGTGTATAGCCTCACGAGCCCATTATGTCTCAGCTTCTTCAGCCTCATCCCTCCATCCATCCCCGCAAACCTTAGGAATTTTTCGGCAGTCTTCGGCCCAACTCTCTGGAAACTCTTGATCAGAAACTCGAAGAGGGTTATCTCAGGGTTCCTCTTAACCGCCGCCCTGATAAGCCTCCTAAGCATCTCAATATCAACACCGTATGGATGAGGAAGCACCTCCCTTGGAGCCTTGGGCATCTCGGTTGTCTTCCTTGGGAAGTAGTAGAGGATGCCGTCGGGGGCGATGAAGGTTATTGAGGCGTAGGGGGCGACCATCGTGGTCTGCCAGAGGTACTCGACTATCTTTGCTCTGGCCTTCTCATATTCTCCCATGAAGTTGAAGCTTATTGCCACGCCATGCCATCCCTTGCCGTTCTCGAGGGTCTTCTTTGCCAGGATGTGGGGCTTATTGTTGGCTATGTCTATTACAAGCTCGTAATAATATATCTTGTCTGAGCCCAGGGGACTCGAGTAAACCTTCACGGTGGTGTTGGTCGTTATCTGGCCGTAGAGAATAGCCATCTTGCCCCCAAGCCCAAATATCCCCCTGGTCTGCCTCAACCTGTATTTTGATCCAAAGAACACCTGACCGAAGGCCTGGGGGATGTACTTCTTCGGAATACCCCCACCATTATCCCTAACCCTAATGTTTAGGATGCCCTCATCGACATAGGTGAGCCTTATATCAATCTCGGGAAGAATCCCGTAGTTTTCACAAGAGTCGAGAGAGTTCTCAACAAGCTCCCTAACGACGGTGTAGGTTGACCTAACCGGATTGTCAAACCCAGCTATCTCCTTATTCCTATAGAAGAAGTCCGCCGGAGATATGGATTCGTACTTCTCATGCACCTTCACGGCCAGACACCTCCAAGTATCTCCCGCCTCTTCATCTCAGCCCTGAACCTCTCTAAAAACCTGTACACTGAGGAGTGCTGGGCACCCTGTATGAGCATCTCAACGGCCCTCCTGGCTCCCTGAAGCTCCTCAAACGTCCCAATCATTGCAACGTAGGTTGAACCAACTATCATGTCGACCCCCGTGAACTCGGAAATCAGCCTCTTCGTCTTCCCCCCAGCTCCAATGATACGGCCCTTAACCCTTATCAGGTGTTCCCTCCCGCTCACATACTCCTTTAAGTCTATCACATCTAGATAGACGTCGGGGGACTTAAGCCTCAGCGCCGTTTCAGGGTCGAAACCCAGGTCTATCGCTCTAACCATGTCCCTGGCCCTGAGGGGGTCTGGGCTCTCGGCCCTTTCATCGATGTCTATCAGCACCTCGCCGGTCTTCCTTTTTACTGATATTTTCGTCCCAGTGCTTCTCTCGATCTCCCTTATAACCTCGCCATCCCTGCCCAGCAGGGCAGGTAGACGCTCCTTTGAGATGCTGGTCACTATCCGGGTCATATACCCTGTCATCAGCCTAACCTCCACTGCCCGACTCCCATCATTAATGACACATTAATTATATAATATAAACACCCCCAACAGGCAATTTAAGAACGTTCCATAGGATGGTTAGGAACGATCACCTGCTCTTGCTTTCCCTATGCTTTAACCTCAGGTTCTTACTTCTACATCTCCTACATTTCTTTGCCGTGATGGGGTTTCGTGCCCCACATCTCCTACATATCTTGTAGTATAGCCTGTATCTCCTTGCCAGCTCTATCAGCTGGGGGTCCATGAGCGCGCCTGGCATCGTTCCGTCCCTTCAATACATGCCAGACTTGAATATAAGATTGTCCTCCAGAGTGGTATATAGATTTATTTACCTCTTACGATAGCGGTTAGACGGGGTTTTTCATGGAAGACAGGTACATCGTGGCGATCGGCAGAAAGGACTTGATGAGCTACATTACAGCGTGCCTTTCATGCCTCCACGACGACGGCGGGTATGCTATCATAAAGGCTCGTGGCAGGCTTATATCAAAGGCCGTCGATGTCGTGATGATGCTTAAGGAGAAGTTCATCAGAGACCTGATTATAAAGGAGGTAAAGATTGGCACTGAGCATCTCCCCTCAGCTGACGGCAAGCTGATAGCGAAAAGCTGGATAGTGATAAGGATCGAGAACCCTAGGAGGAGGAAGAGGTGAAGGCCCCTGTATGTAGGGTGTGTGCGATAACAGGCGTGCTCTGTCCATCATGTAGCGAGAAGTATAGGAGGGGCGTGCTCACCGACCTTGATATTGAGGTTGCCAAACACATGTTCGAGCTTGAGCCAAGGTATCAGGGGCTTAAGGATCTTGAGATGGTGAAGAGCTATCAGGTTAAGACGAGGGGGGGTAGGGATGCGGTGCTGGTGATCGTTAGGCATCCCTCCAGGCTGGACCCCCTGTTCCTCCAGAGCCTTTCGAAACAGCTCTCCAATAGGCTTAAGAGGCCTGCGAGGGTTGTTCAGGAATCTAAAGACATGAGGCGCTTAGTCTCACAGATTATAAACCCGGCCCGGGTGATCAGCGTCAGCACGGTCTGGCTCCCCGATGGGAGCATAGAGTACGATGTTATTGTGGGTAGGAGGGATTCTAACCGTATGTTTCTTAGCCTTGAGAGCGTTAAGTCTGTGCTCTACGAGATAGTTGGTCAGAGGGTTCGTTTCACGTTCATATAGGAGGTGAGGGCCCTTGGGGCTGAGGTCTAGGAGAACGCTAGCCGCCGAACTGCCTAAGAAGGTCGGGGAGTCTGTTGAGCTCTTCGGCTGGGTTCAGAACGTCAGGGTGACCGCGAGGTTCGTCTTTGTGGTAATTAGAGATCGGAGTGGCGTAGCCCAGGTTACGGTGAGGCGTACTGGATCGCACGGATTAGAGGATGTGGCTAAGGCCCTTAGGAGGGAGGACGTAGTAAGGGTCAAGGGACTTGTGGTAAGGTCGAAGATCGCTAAGCTCGGATACGAGGTTCTCCCCGAGGAGATCGAGGTCCTAAACAGATCCAAACACCCACTCC